>CAZHUY010000125.1:11892-18084 GCA_964535465.1 uncultured Myxococcales bacterium | reverse complement strand
TGCGTGCACGCGGCCTTCGCCCTGCGGGATATGGGCTACGAGACCATCATGGTCAACTGCAACCCCGAAACCGTGTCGACCGACTACGACACCTCGGACAAGCTCTACTTCGAGCCGCTCACCGTCGAGGACGTCCTGGCCATCTATGAGAAGGAAAAGCCCGAGGGCGTGATCGTCCAGTTCGGCGGCCAGACCCCGCTCAACATCGCGACCGAGCTGCGCGACGCGGGTGTGAAGATCCTGGGCACCAGCGTGGACACCATCAACATGGCGGAGGACCGGGATCTCTTCCGCGCGCGCATGGACGCCATGGGCATCGCCATGCCCGAGTCCGGCATGGCGGCCAGCCTGGACGAGGCCCTCGCCGTGGCCAACCGCATCGGCTATCCCGTCATGGTGCGGCCGTCTTTCGTGCTCGGCGGTCGTGGCATGGAGGTGGTGCACGACGAGGAGATGTTGCGCGAGTACGTGGCCAAGGCGGTGGATGTGACGCCCGAGCGGCCCATCCTCATCGATCGCTTCCTGGTCAACGCCCTGGAGTGCGAGTCCGACGCGCTGGCCGACGGCCAGGACGCCTTCGTGCCCGCGGTGATGGAGCACATCGAGCAGGCTGGCGTCCACTCGGGCGACTCGGCCTGCGTGATCCCGCCGGTCACCATTTCGGCCGAGCACATCGCCGAGATCTCGGAGCTGACCCGGCGGATCGCGCGCGAGCTGCACGTGGTCGGCCTGATGAACATCCAGTACGCCATCGAGAACGGGAAGCTCTACGTGCTGGAAGCCAATCCGCGCGCCTCGCGCACGGTGCCGCTGGTCTCCAAGGTGTGCAACGTGCAGATGGCCCGCATCGCCACCGAGCTGATGCTGGGCAAGAAGCTGTCCGAGATGGGGTGCAAGACGATCCCCATCTCGCACTTTGGCGTCAAGGAATCGGTCTTCCCCTTCGACAAGATGCCCGAGGTCGATCCGGTGCTGGGGCCGGAGATGCGCTCGACCGGAGAGGTCCTGGGCATGGGGACCTCGTTCGGCGAGGCCTTCTTCAAGTCGCAGGAAGCCGCCAAGCCGTGCCTGCCCACCGAGGGCACCGTGCTGATGAGCGTGGCCGAGAAGAACGACGAAGTGCTCGCGGTGGCGCGCGGGTTCGTGGCGCTCGGCTTCAAGATCCGAGCGACCCACGGAACGCACCTGTTCCTGTCGGAAAAGGGCGTCCCCTGCGAGCGCGTCAACAAGCTGAACGAGAGCCGGCCCAACCTGGTCGACGCCATCATGAGCCGCGAGATCCAGTTGGTCTTCAACACACCCATCGGCCGTCGCAGCAAGGTGGACGATTCCTACATCCGCAAGAGCGCCATCCGCTTCCAGGTGCCTTACATGACCACGCTGGCGGCCGCCCAGGCCTCGGTCAAGGGCATCGCGGCCCAGCGCAAGGCCAAGAGCACGGTGCGCTCGCTGCAGGAATATCACCGCAGTCTGCGCTAGCGCGGTGGGCGGAGGGGCGGAAACGCCCCTGCCGCCGGCGCGCAGGCCCAAAGGGCGCTATGAACCTGGCAGAGACCCGAGCCCCCTCGGGCGAGTTCAGCCATGCATATGTTCTGTTTTCAGTGCCAGGAGACCAGCGAAGGCCGCGGCTGCACCTTTGGTGGGCATTGCGGTAAGAACGAAGAGACCGCCAACTTCCAGGACCTGCTGATCTTCGTCTGCAAGGGCATCGGGGTGGTGGGCCATCGCTTGGCCGACGCGGGTGTCGTGCCGAGCCAGACGCTGGGCGAATTCCTCTACGAGTCGCTCTTCATGACCATCACCAACACCAACTTCGATACCGGGCGATTCGTGGAGCGCATCGAGCAGGCACTGGAGTGGAAGCGTGGTTTGCTCGCCCGGCTACGCGACAAGGGCTTGGACCGCGAGTTGCCCGAGCCGGCGCTTTGGGACGATGAGCGCTCTCGCTACGTTGGCAAGGCCTACCGCACGGGTGTGCTGCAGACCGACGACGCCGACGTGCGCAGCCTGCGCGAAACCATCACCTACAGCCTGAAGGGGATCAGCGCCTACGCCCACCACGCCGACTATCTGGGAGCCCACGATCCCCAAGTGACGGCCTTTGTCTTGCGCGCTCTCGCCACCATCGTCGTCGAGAATGATCTGGACAGGCTGTTCGAGCTCGCGCTGGAGAGCGGAAAGTACAACCTGCGGGCCATGGAG
This sequence comes from uncultured Myxococcales bacterium, assembly GCA_964535465.1. Classification (GTDB taxonomy): domain Bacteria; phylum Myxococcota_A; class Polyangia; order Fen-1088; family Fen-1088; genus Fen-1137. The sequence goes on along the minus strand of CAZHUY010000125.1, from coordinate 15,882 downwards.
CAGCTGGACGCCGTGCACGCCAAGACCTTCGGCGTGCCCGAGCCACGCGCCATCCCCATCGGCGTGGGCACGCGTCCGGGGATCCTGGTCAGCGGCCACGATCTGGTCGACATGCGCGACTTGCTCGAGCAGAGCCGGGATGCCGGCGTCGACGTCTACAGCCACGGCGAGATGATCGCGGCGCACTATTACCCGGCCCTGTTCGCCCACCCGCACCTGGTGGCCAACTACGGCGACGCCTGGTGGCGCCAGGATGTGGAGTTCGCGAGCTTCAACGGCCCCATCCTGATGACCTCGAACTGCATCGTGCCGATTCAAGACGCCTACCGCGGCCGCATCACCACCACGGGGGTGGCTGGTTACGAAGGCGTGCCCCACATCACGGCTCGGCTGCCCAACGGCCAAAGGGACTTCTCTTCCCTCATCGCCCAGGCCAAGACCCTTCCGCCTCCGCAAACCATCGACTCGGGCAGCCGACCCGGCGGATTCAACCATGTCCCGCTCTGGGCGAAGGTCGATCAGTTGTTGGGGCTCGTGCACAAGGGGGCGCTTCGGCGGGTCGTGGTCATGGCCGGCTGCGATGGGAGGGATGCGCGGCGCTCCTATTACCGGCAGATCGCCGAGGGTCTGCCCGCCGATACGCTCATCCTCACCGCGGGCTGTGCGAAGTACGTCTTTTGGAAGTTGCCCCTCGGCGAGATCGAGGGCATTCCGCGCGTGCTCGACGCCGGCCAGTGCAACGACTGTTACTCCTTGATTGCCTTTGCCGCCAAACTGGCCAAGCGGCTAGGCGTGGCGGACCTCAACCAACTGCCGATCTCCTATCAGGTGTGCTGGTACGACCAGAAAGCCGTCGCGGTGTTCCTGACTCTGCTGCACCTGGGTGTTCGCAACATCCGCTTGGGCCCCACCTGGCCGGCCTTCTTCTCTCCCCGCATCGCCGAGCGCCTGCGTCGCGACTACGGAACCATGACCATCACGACCGCCAGCCAGGACATTCCTCTGATGATGGCCGGGCGCTAGCCTCGGCGTGGCGCCGGGGCCACCACCGGCTCGTCGCCGCTCATCGAGTAGATGACGGGGACACCTGGGGCCAGGATGTTGACCTCGAGGTTGTTGCTGGCGAGCAGGGCCTGCGCTTCCAGGACCTCGAAGAGGGCGTTGGAGATGAGCGGGCTCTCGGCGATCTGGCCCAGGGCCTTGCCGACGATGTGCGGGCGGGTGGCCGCGGCCTTGGCGAACTCGACGGCGGCCTGGCGTTCGGCGCTGGAGCGAATCACGTTCACGCGGTTGGCGCCGTCCTGTTGAATGGCGGCCGTCACCTGGCGCAGGCGGTTGACCACCTTCTGTTCGATCTGCGAGATCATGCCGCGGTCACGGAAGTGGACCTTGCGGATGTAGATGCTACCCACGTCGTAGCCCCATTCGTGCGACTTGGCCGTGACGTCCTTGCGAACCAGGCGGCTCATGTCGTGCCGGTTCTCCAGCATGTCGGACAGTTTCATGTTGGACAGGCAGCGCACTGCCGCGTTCGAGATGTTGGCGCGCAGCGAGCCCAGCGGGTCCGTGTTCTTGTAGAGGAAGTCGACGGGATCGTTGACCACCATCTCGCACCACACGCCGATGCCCATGGGCGCGCCTTCCTCCGAATTGACGGGCTGGCTGCGCAGGTAGGTCTGGTCGATGCGCATGTCCACCACGTGCTTCTTGCCGAAAAAGGGCACCAGGGTGGCCAGCGGGCCCATGCCCCGCCACGGGCAGTGCAGGCCCGGTTCGGTGATGACCATGCGCACCTTGCCGAACAGCTCGAACACCACGCACTGGCGTTCGCGCACGACCACGTACAAGGCAAACACGCGGGCCAGGCCCATCAAGAAGGGCATGGCAAAAAAGCTGGCCACGAAGGTGATGACCAGCGCTTGGACGAAGAAGGGCAGGTTCATCACTTGGCCCTCCCCGAGGCGTCTTGCATGACCAGGCGACGCGCCTTGCGCTGCAGGGCCACCTTGGCGTTGCGAACGTAGGCGGTGATGGCCTGCGGTCCGCCGTTGCCCGCCAGGTTGCGCAGCTGCTCGGCCAGGGCCAGCAACGGCTCGACCTCGGCTTGCGCGTTCAGGGTTTCGATCTCCACGGCGCGCTTGGACTGAACGATGCGCTGATCGGCGGCGGCCTGCGCCAGACTGATCTCGCTGGACACGTGGTTGTGGGCGGTGTTGATGGCCGCCAAGGCCGAATCCACCTCGGGCGGGGGATCGATTCCCGTGATGAGGGCGGCGTCCAGGTGAATCCCGTAGCGGGCCGGCGCCGACTCGCACTCGGCGTCCATACGCTCGTTGAGGTCGCGCAGGTTCTTGCGCAAGTCATTGATCGAGATGCCTTGCCCCGGACCCAACTCGAGCGGCGCCACGGCGTCGCTCTCTGTCTTGGGCGCTGGCGCCTCGAAGTTGGCGATGCGGTCGCGCAGGATGGAGACGAAGTAGCCCAGGACGTGCGCGATGGGGCGCTTGACCCCGAAGAAATACGCGTAGAGGTTGCGTTCCGAGATGGTGTAGCGAATTTGCCCGACCAGCCCGGTGTTGAGCTGATCCTTGGTGACCGCCTCCAACACCTGCCCGCTGGAGTTGGCCATGGGATCCTCGGGGTCGAAGGCGATGGACACCGTCGAGGTGGCCACCGAGGTGCGGTGCAAGGATTGCCAAGGCAGCTTCCAGTGAAAACCCGGTCCGATCACGCGCACCATCGGATAGGCGTAGCGTTCCCGTTCCTCGGGCGTCAGGCGCTCCGCGATGGGATCGGACAGCGTGGTCGCGTCCTCCAGCCTTTGCGCGCGGCCGAACGTGCAGAGCACGGCGCGCTCGTTGGGCCCGATGGTGAAAAAGCCACCCAGTCCGTAGCGGGCGAAGAACCAGCAGACAACCCCGATGATCACGCCAAGGGCGATTTCCATGGGCCGGCATTGTACGCGCGCGGGCGGGGTGTTGTCATGAACGACCTGTGGTTCTGGCGCCTGGGCCTGGGCATCCAAGTTGTGGCAACATTCGCGCCGCCCATGGCCCACCCCACACGCAACCTGAAGCAGCTCGCCCGGCTGGAATCCGCCACGCTGGAATGGCTGACCGAGGAGTTCCCCGAGGAGTGGAAGGAGGTGGGTGGCAAGCTGGTCGAGGCCACAGGCACGCACCGGGCCGAGGCCCTCGAGGCGTTCGTGCGGGGAATGCAGGAGGCGGCCCAACCCCACCTCCTGCGCGTTCAGAAGAGCGGAAAGAACCCCAAGGTCTTGGTCGCGGCCATGCCGTATCTGGTGCGGGCGCGCATGGCCGTGCTGGCCACCCAACAGGCCTTGCGGGCCGCGGCCATGGGTGGTTCGGGACGACGGCGCTTCGGCTTGTGGAGCGGGTTCATCGTGCAGCACCTGTTCTTCGCCAGGGGCCTGCAGCGTAAGCCGGTGTCCATGCGCGCCTTTCGCTGGTTCTGGCCGCTGGTCACGCAGAAACGCCTGCTCATGCCCTTGGTCCAGCCACAGGGCATGTACGCTTTCTACTCGCGCGAGCTGATCCTGGCCTTGGACGAGCTCATTGCTGACCGCAAGGCCCTCGAGATCGCGGCGGGTGACGGCTGTCTCTCGGCCTTCCTCAACCGCGCCGGGTGCGAAGTGCGGGCCACCGATGACCACAGCTGGACCCGCAACATCCGCTATCCCGATTGGGTCGAGCGTCTGGACGCCGTCGCGGCCTTGGCGCGGCACCAGCCCGAGGTGGTGTTGTGTTCCTATCCGCCGCCCAAGAACACCTTCGAGGCCGAGGTCTTCGCCACGCCCTCGGTGCAGCTGTACATCGTCATCACCACCCGTCACCGGCTCGCGGCGGGAGACTGGGACGCCTACGAGAAACAGACCGGTTTCGAGATGCGGGCGGACGAGAACCTGTCACGCCTGATCCTGCCGCCCCAGATCGATCCCGACACCGTCCTCGCGGCCATACGGCCGGAAAA
>CAZHUY010000125.1:0-11882 GCA_964535465.1 uncultured Myxococcales bacterium | reverse complement strand
CGCCCCAGATCGATCCACTGCTGCTGGTATTTCGGCGGAAGCCGACGGCCTCGTAGTCGGTGCACGTCGCGCGCACCTGTGCCAGGCTGAACCCGCATGCCCAAGGCTCACGATTCATCCTCGCCCGGGCAGGGGCGTCTGGACGCGACCCGTCCCCTGGGCGTGTACGTTCATGTGCCGTTCTGTCGCGCCCGCTGTCCCTACTGCGACTTCGCCACCGTGGCCACCCAGGACATCCCCCACGACGAGTACGCCGACGCCGTGGTGGCCGAGCTGACGGCCCGCGCCGACTGGTTTCGCGACGAACGGCCGCCCGCGCTGCGCTCCATCTACTTTGGTGGGGGCACACCGGGCCTGTGGCGGGCCGAGGCCATCGGCCGGGTGATCGAGACCGCGCGCCGCTTGTTCCAGGCCGAGGGGGCGCTGGAGATCACGGTCGAGGCCAACCCGGGCGAGCTGTCGCCCGAACAGGCGGCGGGTCTGGTGGCCGCGGGCGTGAACCGCGTGTCACTGGGCCTGCAGGCCTTTCAGGAGCATCTGCTGGCCGCCATCGGTCGCCAGCATGGTGTGGCCGCCATCGCCACGGCGGTGCGCACCGTGCGCGCCGCCGGCATCGACAATCTGTGCGCGGACCTGATGTTCGGCCTGCCCGGCCAGAGTATGGATGATTGGCGGCACTCGCTCGACGCCCTCATCGCTCTCCAACCCGAGCACATCACCGCCTACGCTCTGACCGTCGAGCCCAGCACGCCCTTCGGGGCGATGGAACGGGCCGGACGGCTGGCGCGCCCCGACGAAGAGCAGGTGGCGGGCATGTACGAGCGCGCGCATGGGTGCTTGCAGGCCGCGGGTTTCGAGCACTACGAGATTTCGTCCTACGCCCGTCCTGGACGGCGCGCCGTTCACAATGTGCTCTATTGGACGGGCGGGGCCTACCTGGGGGTGGGCGCGGCGGCTTCGTCCTTCCGGCCGCTGGCGGATGGGACCGGCTGGCGCTTCACCAACCCGCGCTCGCTGGCGACCTACCTGCGTTCGGCACGCGACCACCAGGGCCAACCGGTGCCCGCCAAGATCGAGCATCGCGGAGCTAAAGACCTGGAGAATGAGGGCCTGTGGTTGGCCCTGCGGACCGTCGACGGCGTTGACCGCGCGGCCCATCGGCGTCGCCACGGCTGCGATCCGTTGCTCGATGGCGAGCGGGCGAGGGCAGCGGAGACATGCGTGCAGGCCGGCTGGTTGCAGGTCACGCCCGAGCGGGTGCGCCTGACCCCGGCAGGTTTCCTCTTCGCCGACGAGGTATCGGCCCGTCTGTGGCGCTGAGCCCGCGTCTTTGGCGCCCTCGGCCATGCTTGGCTGGGGCCGAGTTTTCGAGTTACATAAGGATCGTGACCGAGATAGGCGTACGAGCAAAGAAGGTCCTGCATGCCGTGGTCTCCGAATACCTCGCCACCGGCGAGGCCGTTGGGTCCCAAACGGTGGCGCAGCGCTACGGCCTGGCGGTGTCGCCGGCCACCGTTCGTACCGTGATGGGCGAACTGGAGGACATGGGCATGTTGCGCCACCCGCACACCTCGGCGGGACGCATCCCCACCGATCGGGGCCTGCGCTACTACGTGGACACCCTGTTGCGCGTGCGCAGCTTGTCCGTTCCCGAGAAGGAAGAGATTCGCGGCAAGCTGGCTCCCGCGTCGGACCCGCAAGACATCATGCAACGGGTGTCGCGGGTCCTGCGCGAGCTCTCCCACCTGGCGGTGGTGGTTCAGGCGCCGCGGCCCGAGTCGGACGCGGTGTCGCACGTCGAGTTCGTGCGCCTGCGTGACGATCAGTTGCTGGCCATCATCGCCTCGCAGAGCGGGCAGATTCAGAACCGCCTGATCCCCCTCGATTTTCCGCTCTCGCCCGGCGACCTGGATCGGGTGAACAACTACCTGAACAGCTTGGTGTCGGGGTTGACCCTGGACCAGATGCGCACCCGCCTGATGCGCGAGATCGAAAACGAGCGCGAGCTCTCCGCGCGCGATCCCGTGCTGGCCCAGGCCCTGCGCCTGGCGGTGGCGGCGGCCCCCGCGCTCGCGCCCGGCGGGGACATCCTGCTCGACGGCCAATCCAGCCTGCTGACCGCGACCCCCGATCTCGAGCGCGCCCGCCGCGTGTTGCGCACCTTGGAGGAGAAGGACCAGATCGTGAAGCTGCTGGACCGAACGCTGAATGCCCCCGGCATTTGCGTGTTCATCGGCGCGGAGGCCAACCTGGCCGATCTGACCGAGATCTCGGTGGTGGCGGCTAGCTACGGCGGCGAGGATCGGCCCCTGGGCACCATCGGGGTCATCGGCCCCTCGCGAATGAGTTATTCGAAAGTCATCCCTCTGGTAGACTTCACCGCCGAAGTGATTACAGAGGCTTTGCCCAGACACTGAAAGGTACCGAGCCATATCCATGAGCGAAAACGACGAGTCCACGACATCCTCCGAGCCGACGCCAGCACCGGATTCCACGCGCGAGGGCGCACCCGCCACGGCCGAAGCGCCGGCGGAGCTGCCCCCCGAGCAGCGCATCGCCGCCCTCGAAAGCGAGAAGGCGGAGATCAAGGAGCGCATGCTCCGCATCGCGGCCGAGTTCGACAACTACAAGAAGCGGGCGCGCAAGGAGCAGAGCGAGCAGGAGGCCAAGGCGCGTGAGACGGTCTTGCGCGATTTCCTGGAGGTTGTCGACAACCTGGAGCGCGCCCTGGCCGCCGCCGCCAGCGACGTCAAGTCGGTGCAGGACGGCGTCGAGCTGGTTCTGCGTCTCTTCAAGAAGAAGCTGGAGCGCCATTCGGTCACGGTCATCGAGGCCAAGGGACAACCCTTCGATCCGCGTTTCCACGATGCCATCTCGCAGATCCCGAGCCCCGACGTGGCGCCCGGGACGATCGTGCACGAAATGCAGAAGGGCTACCTCATCGGCGATCGCCTGCTGCGCGCCTCCTCGGTGGTGGTGGCGGCGGCGGCCCCCGCGACGAGTCCCGCGCCTCCCGCCGGTGGGGCTAAGGGTCAGGGTGGATCCGCCGATGGATCGGACGGTTAGCCAAAGGGAGACCAACTCTCTTGAGCCGCATCATCGGCATTGATCTGGGGACCACCAACTCCTGCGTCGCCGTATTGGAGGGGATGGAACCGCTCGTCATCCCGAACAGCGAGGGCTCGCGCACCACACCCTCGGTGGTGGCGCTGTCGGACGGCGAGTCCTTGGTCGGACAGATCGCCAAGCGCCAGGCGGTGACCAACGCCGAATCGACCGTGTCAGCGGTCAAGCGCTTGATGGGGCGCAAGTACAGCGACGTCGAGGTCGAGCGCCACATCAAGACGTCGACCTATGAGGTGGTGGCCGCGCCCAACGGTGATGCTTGGGTGCGGGTCAAGGGCAAGGACTATCCCCCCGCGCAGATCTCGGCGTTCGTACTGGACAAGATGCGCAAGACCGCCGAGGAGTACCTGGGCGAAACCGTGACGGACGCCGTGATCACGGTGCCCGCCTACTTCGGCGACAGTCAACGTCAGGCCACCAAGGACGCCGGGCGCATCGCCGGGCTGAACGTCAAGCGTATCATCAACGAGCCGACCGCGGCGGCCCTGGCCTTCGGTCGCCTTAGCCTGGCATCCGACGCCAAGCTGGTGGTCTACGATCTGGGCGGTGGGACTTTCGATGTCTCGCTCTTGCACCTGCACGAGGGCGTGTACCAGGTCAAAGCCTCCAGCGGCGACGGCTTCCTGGGCGGCGAGGACATCGATGCCCGCCTCGTGGGATACCTCGCCGACAGCTTCCGCGGGGAGACCGGCATCGATCTGCGCGGCGAGCGCATGGCCTTGCAGCGTCTGCGGGAAGCCGCCGAACGCGCCAAGCACGAGTTGTCCACCAGCCTGGAGACCGAGGTGAACCTGCCCTTCATCGCGGCGGGCGCCGACGGTCCCAAGCACCTCATCACCTCGCTGACACGTTCCAAGCTGGAGACCCTGTGCGAGGACTTGCTGGCCCGCACCCTGACGCCCATCGAGCAGGTGCTGAAGGACGCGGGCTGGACCGTCAAGGACATCGACGAGGTGATCCTGGTGGGCGGTCAGACGCGCATGCCACGCGTGCAGGAACTGGTGGGCAACTTCTTCGGCAAGAAGCCGTCGAGAGCGGTCAACCCGGACGAGGCGGTGGCGGTGGGCGCGGCCTTGCAGGGCGCGGTTCTCACCGGCGAGCAGCAAGATGTCCTGCTGCTCGACGTGACCCCGTTGTCGCTGGGCGTGGAGACGGCGGGCGGCGTGTTTACCCGCATCATCCCGCGCAACACCACCATCCCGGTGCGCCGAGGGCGCGTGTTCTCGACCGCGGTGGACAACCAGCCCTACGTCAACGTGCACGTCCTGCAGGGCGAGCGCGAGATGGCCGAGGACAACAAGAGCCTGGCCCACTTCCAATTGACCGGCATTCCTCCGGCGCCGCGTGGGGCCCCGCAGATTGAGGTCGCCTTCGACATCGATTCCAACGGTCTGGTCAGCGTGGCGGCCAAGGACCTGGGCACGGGCAAGGCGCAGACCGTGCTGGTGCAGCCCACCTCGGGGTTGTCCGAGGCGGAGATCAAGGCCTTCATCGCCGAGTCGGATGCCAGCCGCGAGGTGGACCAATCCAAGAAGGAATGGGCCGAGTTGCGCAACGGCGCCGACACGCTCATCTACGGCACGGAGCGGACCCTGCAGGAGTTCGGCGCCCAACTGGACGCCGACGCCAAGACGCGGCTCACCTCGGCGCTGGATGAATGCAAGCGCACCTTCGAGGTCATGGTCGGCGACATTCCCAAGGGTCGCGAGGCCCTGGCCAAGCTGGAGACCGAGGCGCACCTGCTGTTCGCGGCTTTGCAGAGCTTCATCGTCCCCGAAACGCCGCCCGAAGGTACGTCATAACAGGTCGTGGCGCACGATCACTACAAGACCCTGGGCGTGGGGCGTGAGGCGTCGGCGGGTGAGATCAAGGCGGCCTATCGCAAGCTGGCCTTGCAGCACCACCCCGATCGCAACCCCGGCGACCGCGCGGCCGAGGAGCGCTTCAAGGAGCTCTCGCAGGCCTATGCGGTGCTGAGCGACGACGAGAAGCGCGCCCGCTACGATCGCCTGGGTGACGTGGCCAGCGACTTGCCTTTCGGTGACGCCGCGGATGTGGCCAAGGTGACGGAGTTTTTCGACGCCGTCTTCGGCGATCTGTTCGGGTTGGGCCGCAAACGGGCCGCGGGGCAGGACCTGCGCTACACGCTGGAGCTGGACTTCGAGCAGGCGACCTTGGGCTGCAAGCAGGCCATCAAGTTCACCCGGAGCGAGGATTGCAGGGCATGTGCGGGCAGCGGCGCGGAAGGTGGCCCCGGCGGCCTGCAGACCTGCCGCCGATGCGGTGGACAGGGCTGGAGCAAGCAGAAGGCGGGGTTCTTCTCCGCCCGTCGCGATTGCCTGGCCTGCGCTGGCTCGGGGCAGGTGCCGCGCGTGCGCTGCAAGACCTGCTCGGGCACGGGCTTGGTCGAGAACGAGCGCGAGTACGTGGTGCGCGTGCCCCCCGGCTCGCAGACCGGCACCATCCAGCGCGTGGCAGGCGAGGGCTCGCCTGGCCGTCGCGGCGGACCGGCCGGTGATCTGCACGTGGTGGTGCGCGTGCGTCCCCATCCCTTCTACCGGCAAGAGGGCGAGCTGCTGGTGGTCGAAGTGCCGGTGGCCATGGAGGCCGCAGCCCTGGGCACGGAGATCGACGTGCCGCTGCTCGACGAGCGGGTGCGTATGAAGATCCCGGCTGGCACCCAGCCGGACAGCGTCTTTCGCATTCGCGGCAAGGGCTTGCCGCAAGCCAAGGGCGGGCGCGGCGATGCCCACGTGCGCGTGCAGGTGGAGATCCCCAGCGTGTGCAGCGATGAGGCGCGCGAGACTCTGGGCAAGCTGAGGGCTCAGCTCGGCGACCAAGCCTATCCGCAGCAGCGGGCCTTTCGCGAGATGGTGCAGGCCACGCGAAAACGCGACGGATGAACCCAGCGCGCGGCTGTGCGCGAAGGTCACACAGGATTGTGGCGACGTTTATACTGATCCGATGATTCGAAGGATCATCCTGTCGGGTTGCGTTCTGGGGGTTGCGGCCGCTTGCTCGAGCAGCGGCCGCAACCAGACCACACCAGCGGGCGCCGACGGGGCGGTGGGAGGTCAGCTTGTGGCGACGGCCGGTGCGACCGCGGGGACAAGCCTGGGTGGCCATACCACGGGGCCGCTCGCCACCGCCGGCACGGCGACGACGGGGACGGGTGGGGGCCCTGGGGGCGTGGGGGGAACTGCGGGAGCGACCACCGGCCCCATCACGGGTGACATCGCAACCTGGACGGATGCCGCCGGGGCGTGCCCCTCGGGCGTCACCCAAGTCGAGATCGCCAGCTTGAAGGATCTGGTCGAAGCCAGCCGCGGCGAAGACAGCCATGCCGCCGATCCGGCGAACGTCTGCTACCTCATCCGCAATGGCCGGTACGTTCAGTCCGGCAGCACGCTCCCGTTGTGGGTGAGGAAAGGCGGGCCGGATGCCGCTCACCGGCGCATCTTCGTCGGCGAATCCCGCGCGGGCGTCGTGATCGTGGGGCGAGGCAGCCTCGACGCCAGCCACGTCCAGCTGTCGAATTTCACCATGGATCTGACCGGGTACTCGCAGTCCGGATCGTTCAACACCCTGGACCTGTCCGAAGGGGCCACGGACTTGCGCATCGATCACGTGACCTTCACCGGCGACTGCAAGACCGGAGTCAAGGGAGGACACATCGAGGTGGTGGGCGCCACCGACGTGGTGGTGGAATCCTGTCTGATCGAGAAGTTCGGCCGCTGCGGTCCCGATGGTCATGAGGAGCACGGGGTCTACCTGGCCAACGGCAGCAACCTGACCTTCCGAAACAACGAGATTCGCGGCAATGCCTCACGCGGGATTCAGCTTTACACCCAGGGCGGCGAATACGGCACCCTGGACAGGATCGTCATCGAGCGCAATCGCATCCACGACAACGGGCACGCCAACTACGAAGACGGCATCGCCATCAACGGCACCGACACGGGCACCATCAGCAACGTGACGATCGAGCGCAACCTCATCTACAACAACCACTACTCCGGGGTTCGCGAGTCGGGGAATGCCTTCAAGGCCATCGTGATTCGCAACAACACCTTTTATAGGAACGGCGCGGCCGCCAGCGGGGGGGCGCCCTCCGAGATCAACCTGGATGACGACGGGTCGGGCGCCGCCACCAGCGTGACCCGCAACATCCTGGTGGCGGCCACGAAGCTGCTCAACGACTGCTACGGCACCACGGATTTCAACGTGACCGACAACTTTGGGCAAGGCACGCTGCCCAGCGGGAGCGCGGGCGCTTGCGTGCGAGAATTCACCAGCGCGGAGCCGTCCTTCGCGGACGCCGCGGCGGCTGACTTTCACCCGCAGAGTTCCGCGGCCGTCGCCTACGGTGCCTACGCGCCGCAACTGTAGGAACGTGCTGGCGAGGGGCGTGGCCGTACCCGGGATCGGTTGCTAAGACCAAGACCATGCCGTTTCTCAACGTCGCGCTCTTTCTGCTGACCCTGCTGACCACGACCATGCAGGGCGCGCTGGAGAGGCACGGCTTTGAAAGCATGTTTCCGCTACAAGACGGCTTGTCGTTTTCGCTTCCTCTGATGGCCATCCTGCTGTGCCACGAGATGGGGCACTACATCGCCGCCCGCATCCACAAGGTCCCGGCCTCGCTGCCTTACTTCGTGCCCCTGCCGCCGGGCATCGGCATGTTTGGCACCATGGGGGCGGTGATCCTGCAGTCGCGTACCTCGGATCGACGCAAGCTCATCGACATCGGCGCGGCCGGCCCCCTGGCGGGTTTGGTGGTGGCCATTCCGGTGCTCATCGTCGGGCTCTTGCTGTCGCCGGTGCAGCCCCTGGTGGGCGTCGGCGTACAAGAGGGCAACTCCATCCTTTATGCCGTGCTCAAGCGCCTGATTTTCGGCGTCTGGCTGCCCGGGGAGGGGCGCGACGTCATGCTGCATCCGACCGCCATGGCGGGCTGGGCGGGGCTGCTGGTGACCATGCTGAACCTCTTGCCCTTGGGGCAGCTCGACGGGGGCCACATCGCCATCGCCTACTTCGGTAACCGCTATGGGCGAGCCTCGCGTATTTTGCACAATTCGTTGCCTCTCCTCGGTCTCGCCGTCGGGCTGGCGGTGTACGCGGATGTGGTGGCCACGCTGGCTCGACTGGGCGAGGGGCTGAACGCATCGCCGGTCAGCATCGCGGCCTCGGCGGGAACGCCCTGGCTGATGTGGTTTCTCCTGCTCACCCTGCTGCGCCGCCTGTCGGGTGGCGTGGATCATCCTCCGGTCGACGACCGGCCTTTGCCGGTCAGCCGGGCAGGGCTTTTCTGGATGGTCTTCCTAACCTTCGTCATAATATTCATGCCGATTCCGTTGCGGGCCAGTTTGGGCGCGGCGGAGACCGCCAAGGTCACTCAGCCAAGCACGCAATGAAAGACAGCCAGAGCAAGAACAGCGACGCTTCCACCTGCCCCAAGTGCGGGCGCAAGCGAGAGCCGCAAGGGGAAGCTTGCCCGCGCTGTGGCTTGCGTTTTTCTCTGTGGCGGGCCGAGCAGGAGGAAGCGCTGAACAGACTGGATGCCCGCGGGCAAGAGCTGTGGCAGGCCCTGCAGGCGGACTGGCAGGACGAGCGCCGACACGAGGAGTTCACCAGGTATTGCCTGCAGGCGAACCTTCTGCCCGCGGCTGGCCGCTGTTACCGCGACCGACTGGACTCCGCCCCGGGCGACGCCCTGGCGGCCAAGATGCAGGCCGAGATTCTATCCAAGGCCACCTTGGGGTTGGTGGTGCAACGACACAAGATTCCGGCCGAACCCCTCACGCGCTCCAAGTGGTTTTGGGTCATCGTGGTGACCTCCATGGCCCTGGCCATCCTCGGCGCCTTCATCTGGGGGGGGCCCAAGGCTTCGCCCGCACCCCTGCCCAAGATCATCATGCCCGGCGGGCACTGAATCAGCGCGCGAAAGACCAAGCCAGCCGCGCGCAGTACGCATCGGTCGGGGTACTAGCTCGGGGAGGGATCGCTCGGTCGGCGCACGCGCGTCAGGCTGGCGCCCTCGGCGGGTCGGTAGGACTGGCGGTAGTAGGTCTCGATGAAGGTCGGGCACTTCTCGGCCACCAGGGTGCTGGCCACTTCGTCGGCGGCCAGAATGAACGATTCCTCGATGTCGCACAGGGCTTGGCTGATCTCTCCCAGCTCGCCGGTCAGGGCCAGGTGCCGACAACCGCAGTGACTCTGGCAGCGCTCGCGCAGGGCACAGGGCGCGCACGTTTGCTCCACGCGATCCTTCAAGCGCTGCAACTGGGCCACGCGGTCCTGGTCGAAGCCAGAGTGCGCCGTGCCGATCACCAGGTGGTCATGGCGATCCTCGCCGATCATCTGGCCACAGGCGTACAGGCGTCCCGAGGGCGCCACGGCGAACGAGCGGCCAGCCAGGGTGCAACGTTCAGGGCAGGGGATGCCCTCCTTGAGATGCGTGAGGACCTTGGAGTGCAGGGGCTCGAACAAGATCGCGCGGCCGCGACGAAAAGCCGCCTTCCACACCTCGCCGGCGTCGCGCAGCCCCGCGTGCAACTCGGCGATGGAATCCTCGGTCCACGAGGCACGCAGATCCGGTGACAGGGTCACATGCGCCGCCCCTTGTTGCATCAGGGTTCGCGAGATGTCCCCCAGGTGCCTGGCCGATTCGGGCCGCACCACCGCCACCAAACAAAGGCGAACGTCCGCCTTGCGCAGCCTTTGCACATTGGCCGCAACCGTGGCGAAGCTGCCCCGTTGCTCTTCATCCCAGCGATGGGCATCGTGAATCTCGGCGGGGCCGTCCAGCGACACGTACACCGTGAAGGGGTGGGGAGGCGATAGCAGGCCGAGGATGCGATCGTCCAGGAGGGTGCCGTTGGTGTTCATCACGTAGCGTAGGCGTGGTCGCACCGGCGCCGAGGAGATCGTCTGCTCGACATAGGCGATTGTCTCCGCCACCAAATCGGGGTGTAACAGCGGCTCGCCCCCGAAGAACGAAACATCCAGGCTCGGCGGTCGCTGCGACAGCGCCAATTGCACCGCCTGCTTCATGGTGTCGACCGGCATGGGCCGGTGGAACTTCTTGCCGTTGTAGCAGTACGTGCAGCGCAGGTTGCAGGCGTGGTCGAGGAAGAGCGTCAGTTCCACGGCGTCGCCTACTCGTCAACGCAAGCGTCGCCGCTCCCGCGGCTCGCGGAAAGGCACAGGCGTGGACTGGGCGCCAAGGAGGGATAGCCGGGAAACCCGATAGGGAAGCGTGGTCGAGCACGTTTCATCGCGAGCCGTTCGCCCATGGTGACCAGGTGTTGCAAGGTGCATGCCTGCTGCTCGGAAGCCAGAAAACAAACGCCTTCGCGTCGTTCGCCACGACTGCCGGGGTCGACCTTGTCAGAAATTCGCGGGCTGGACCGACAGCGGTGTCGCGCTTTTGGGGACGAAGCCGCCCCATGCAGGGGAGCCGTCTCGTGCGTCTCCGCGTGGCCCGACCGCGTGCTAACCTGAGCCCCTCGTGGCCAAAGTAGCTGAATTCGAAATGCCCCTCGACGAGGTCCGGGCCAGCCTGCAAACCCTGCGGCGCCCCTTGCGCATCGCCATCCTGCGCTTCCGCAATCCTTTCAACGTGGGCGCCATCATCCGCGTGGCGCACTCGTTCCTGGTCAAGGAGATCCTGCTGGTCGGGGACGAGCCCTACTACGAGCGCGCGGCCATGGGCATGCAGCGCTACGAGAACCTGATCAAGCTCAAGGGCGAGCAGGCGCTGGTGGACTGGGCACGGGAGCGCAAGTTGCCGCTCATCGCCTTCGAACGCGAGCACGCGCGTGAGGATCTGTGGCAGACCGATCTGCCGGAGGAATGCGTGATGGTGTTCGGTAGCGAGACCCACGGTATCCCCGAGGAGCTGCTGGCCGCCTCCGACAAGGTTGTCGCCATCCCCATGTACGGCATCAACCATTCCTTCCCGGTGACCGTGGCCGCGGGCATCGCCATGGCCGAGTGGACGCGGCGCCACTTCGTCCCCCATCAGACGAAGAAAGCACGATGATTCCGTACTTCGCCCAGCCGCACCTGTCGCTCGGCCCTATCAGCATTCACCTGTTCGGGGTTTTGGTGGCCGTCGGGATCCTCACGGGCCTGCGGCTCATGCGCTGGCGCGCCGGTCGCCTGGGGCTCGATGTCGCCGTGACCGAGCGGCTGGGGCTCTGGGTGGTGGTGGGCGGTTTCGTCTTCGCTCACCTCTTCGACCGGCTGGCCTACTTCCCGCGCGAGACCCTGGCCGATCCGCTCAGCCTGCTGCGCTTTTGGGAGAACATCAGCTCCTTTGGCGGGTTTCTCGGGGGCGTGGTGTCGGCGCTGGTGTTCCTGCGGGGCCGACCGAACAAATGGGCCTACCTGGAGCTGCTCGGTTACGCGCTGCCCGTGGGGTGGTTCTTTGGTCGCGCGGGTTGCTTCGTGGCGTTCGACCATCCGGGTTATTCGACGACGTTCTTCTTGGCCCAGCGCTATCGAGACGGTGTGGTTCGCCACAACCTCGGTCTGTACGAGGCGCTCTATATGCTGCCGGTGGCCTTGCTGTTTCTCTGGTTGGGCCGAGGGGGTGCTCGCCGTCCCGGTTTCTTCGCGGGGCTCTCCGCCGTGCTCTACGCCCCCGTGCGTTTCTTGCTCGATTTCCTGCGCACCGATGACGCCCGCTACTTCCAGCTCACCCCCGGCCAGTACGGCGCCATCCTGCTCCTGGTGGCGGGTCTGGTGTTGCT
>CAZHUY010000124.1:9524-18091 GCA_964535465.1 uncultured Myxococcales bacterium | reverse complement strand
CCGCTTTGATCTGGTGATCATCGATTCGGGCGCGGGCATCGGCGACAACGTCTTGTTCTTCGTGGGCGCCGCCCAAGAGGTCGTGCTGGTGCTGGCCCCCGAGCCCACCGCTCTGGTCGACGCCTACGCCGTGGTCAAGGTGCTGTCCCAGCAGGCGGGCGTGCGCAACTTTGCCGTGGTCATCAACCCCGTCGTCGACGAGATGCCCGCGCGTGACATGTTCCAGAAGCTGTCCTCGGTTACCGGCCGCTTCCTGACCGCCAAGCTGCGCCACCTGGGTTACGTGCCTCGCGATGAAAACGTGCACCGCGCGGTCATGGCGCAGAAGCCGGTGGTCGACCTCTTCCCCATGGCGCCCTCCAGTCGTGCCCTGGCCGATGTGGCCGAGCGACTGTTCAGCGAGCCAGGACCACAGATCCTGGAAGGCGGCATGAAGGTCATGTGGCAGCGCCTGATGAGAGAGATCGAAACCCCGCATTGAGATGAGCACCCTGGGAGGGTTGCCAACCCCTCCCGTCTAACTTCGCTGCCGGCGAAGCCGAAAGACCCCGCACGCGAACCAGCAAGCACCCAAGCACACCCAGCACCAGGACACCAATCATGCACAGGGCAATAGCCACCTACTCGAATGCCGGAGCCTCCGGGGGCATGGACGACAACGCCGTTCTCGAACAGTACGGCGCCCTCGTCGAACGCCTGGCCCGCCGGCTCATCGCACGCACGGGTGCACGCAGCGCTTACGACGATCTGTGGTCGGCGGGGGCCATCGGCCTCATCGAGGCCAACCGCCGCTTCGATCCCACGCGCGGGGCTTCCTTCGCCACCTTCGCCGAGCACCGAATCCGTGGAGCCATGCTCGACGAATTGCGCCGCCTGGACCATCTGCCACGCCGCTTGCGCAACCGCACCGACGATCTGGTCAAGACGCGCAAGAAGCTGGCGGGCAGCCTGGGTCGTGAGGCGACTGTCGAGGAGATCGCCACCGAGCTGGGCGTCGAGGTGGAGGAGGCCAGCGATATGGCCGCCTTGTTGGAGCCGCCGCTGCCCCTCGAATCCATCCTGCCCACCCTAGCCAGCAGCGAAGCCACCGATACGGCCTTGCTGCGCGCCGAGGCGGTATCGCGCCTGACTGACGCCATCGAGCAACTCCCCGAGCGCCTGCGCATGGTCCTGTCACTGCACTACATCGAGGATCTCACCTACCGCGAGATCGCCGGCATGCTGGATGTCAGCGAGCCGCGCGTGTGCCAGTTGCACGGAGAGGCCTTGGGGCATCTGCGAAAACTGATGGCGGAGAAGTAGCCGAAAAGGCCGACTCAACCCGAAGGGGGGTCAGCGGAGGAGCCAAGCGGGGGGGCCACCTGCTCCAGGGATCGGCCTGCCGCCTCGACACCCAGGACGATCTCCACCACGCCGGCGGCCATCATGAGGATGGCGCCCAGGAAGTAACCGGCCACGATGGCGCTCACCGTGCCGGTCTCGATGGCCCGGCCAAAGAGCACGGGCCCGACGATGCCGCCGATGCCGGTGCCGACCGAATAGAACAGCGCAATGGCCATGGCACGGATCTCCTGGGGAAAGATCTCGGAGACCGTCAGATAGCCGCTGCTCGCCGCCGCCGAGGCGAAGAAGAACACCACCACCCATGCGGTGGTCAGGGTCGTGGCGTTCAAGACATCGGCCTGGAACAAGATGCCCGTCAGCACCAGCAGCAAGCCCGAGGCGATGAAGCAGGTGGCGATCATCACCTTGCGTCCGATGCGATCGAAGAGCCTGCCCAGGATGAGCGGGCCAACGAAGTTGCCGAGCGCCAGCGGCAGAATGAAGAGACCCACGCGCTCGTCGCGCACGTCGAAGTGCTTGCTCAGCACCAGGGCTTGGGTGAAGAAGATGGCGTTGTACAGAAAGGCCTGTCCGATGAACAAAGCCAGTCCCAAGACGGTGCGCTGGGGGTAAGTGCGCAGCAAGGTCCGCGCGAGGATTACGGGGCTGACGGCCACATGCGGGCGCAGCTCGATGAACCCGTGGGCCGGCGGAAGCGGTCCGTGTTTTCGCTCGACGCCCACCTCGATAGCGCCGACGATGCGCTCGGCCAGCTCCGCGTGCCCGTGCAGCACCAGCCAGCGCGGGCTCTCGGGCACGTGACGGCGGACCAGCAGAATGGCAATGGCCAACAGCCCGCCCAAGGCAAAGGCCAGCCGCCAGCCCACGTCCAGCGCGAAATACCGAGAATCGAGCAGAACGATGGAGATCCCGGCGCCGGCCATGGCGCCCAGCCAAAAGGACCCGTTGACGATCATGTCGACGGTGCCGCGTACCCGGGCCGGGATCAGCTCGTCAATCGCCGAATTGATGGCCGCATACTCGCCCCCGATGGCGGCGCCGGTGAGGAAGCGGCAAGCGAAGAAGAACGCCGCCGAGGTCGCCGCGGCGGTCGACACGGTGGCGATCAGGTACAACCCCAAGGTGACGAGGAACATGCGCTTGCGGCCCAAGCGATCGGTCAAGTAGCCGAAGAGCAGCGCCCCCAGCACGGCGCCGGTGACGTACGCCGAAGCCGCGGCTCCGACCTGGGTGGGGCTGAGCCCCAGACCACTTCCAGGCTGGGTCAGGCGATCGCCCAGGGCGCCCACGACGGTCACCTCCAAGCCATCCAGAACCCACACCGTTCCCAGCCCCAGCAACACACGCCAGTGCCAGGCCGACCAAGGCAGACGATCGAGCCGCGCCGGCAGGTTGGTCCGCGTTCGCGTCTCCTGCATGCCAACCGAGCATGCCGCGACACCCGCTCGAGATCCAGCCAAGCGCGCTACGGGCTGACTTTCTGTCCCTTGAGCTGGCACTGCTCCGTGGCCGAAGCACAGACCATGTCCCAACCCTCGGCTGTCACGGTGATGTTGCACATGCTCGAATTGGTGAAACCGAACTCGCCCTTGAGAAATCCACCACCCGTGTTTTCGATCATACCGGTCGACGTCCATTGTCTGGACGTCCGGTCGTCGGTCTCAATCCAGGTGAGACTGCATTCGGTCTGAGTCATCACCGCCAGGAAGGTGCCATTGAAGTCCGAACGCGGTCCTTTGCACGACCCGCTCACGCGCCAGCTTCCGGAGAGGTCAACGCATCCCAAGGCACCCGCGTCGTAGGTGCTGCGACCTCCACCCGTTCCGGTCGCGCCACCCGTCGCACCACCCATCATGGTGCCCGTCGAGGTCGTGCCACCACTCGCGCTCTTGCCACCCATTGCCGTCACCCCACCAATTGCGCTCGTGCCACCTCTCGCCGTCACACCGCCACTCACGATCGTGCCACCACTTGCGGACGCGCCTCCGGTTCCACCCCCGGCCGCGCTCGCTCCGTCCGCATCCATCACCTTCCCTTCCATGGCACTCGCATCTCGTTCGACCGTATCCAAGGCCGCGCTGTCCGGCGTGGGGCACGGCTGGTCAGCGACAAACCAAGCGCCGTCGCGACAGACGTAGCCACAAGCTGCAGGTGGCGAACCGACACAATCGTGCACACCACCATCGCGGCCCGCATCGGTCCCACCGCGAAGACCTTTGCCACAGGAGACAGCAAGCACTCCGACGAGGATCAAGGCAAGGACGAATGGTCGCTGCATGCCGACGAGTATCGCACCCTATCCAGCTTTGGCGACACATCCTCACCCGCAGATTTTTTTAAATGTTGATGGTGGGGGTCCTGCTCTAACGGGGCAGTTTCGAAAGAGTTCATCCATGAGGGGGTTCCCATGACTCGCACCAGAGAACAGTCTGTGTTGACTACGATTATCGTTGCCGGGATGGCCTTCGGCCTCGCGCTTGGCTGCAGCTCGTCCGACGGAGATCTGCCGACGGGAGGAACCACGGCCTCCGCCGGCCGACAGTCCACCGAGTCAAGCGTCGCCGCGGGAGGATCCACCAGTACCGCTGGCGGCTCCAGCAGCGCGAAGTCGGGAGGTTCAGTGGCCACTGGTGGAACGACCACGCCACAGTCGAGCGGGCGCACGGAACGTGGCGACGCAGGCAGCGGCTTCACCCGTGGCGATGGCGGTGGCTTCACCCGTGGCGATGGCGGCGGCTTCACCCGTGGCGATGGCGGCGGTTTCACCCGTGGCGATGGTGGCGGTTTCACCCGTGGCGATGGCGGCTTCACCCGTGGCGATGGTGGCAACAGCTTCCGTAGAGAGAGCGGCAGCTTCACCCGCGGCGATGGCGGCGGCAGCTACCGCGATGCCCGCAATCGCCGTGGCGATGCCGACGAAGGCGATGGAGAGGAAGAAGAGGACGCTTCCGCGCCGTAGACCACAGCCCCGCCTTCCCGACGGCGGTTCGAACTTTTCGAGCCGCCGTCCGTCTCGGGCCTTGGCGATCTTCAGGCCCTCGGGCGGCCCGACGATCCTCCTTCCTACATCTTCTTGTCGGAGGACAGCAGCGCGGCCAGCACCGGACGCTCACTGCCCGCCGGCAGCTTGGCCAGCGACTGCAGGTGCGCCACCAGGAAGTCGCGGTTGTCCTGCACCGACAGGTTCTGCATCTCCAGGGCGCCGATACGATCCTCGGGCGAGAAGGCGCTCTCCACCTTCTCCATGGACAACTTCTCGGGCGCATAGGCCATGTGGTCGGCGCGCGTGTTGAGAATGGTGTAGTCGTCGCCCCGGCGCAGCTCGAGGCTCACGCTGCCGTTGACGGTTGGCGACACCCAGTTGGTGAGCGCGGTCTTCAGCATCATGCACTCGGGGTCGAACCACTTGCCTTCATAAAGCAGCCGGCCCAGACGGCGGCCCAAGGTGTAGTAGAGATCGCTGGTATCCTCGTTGTGAATGGCCGAGAGCAGACGCTCGTAGGCCACGTGCAAGAGCGCCATGGCCGGCGCCTCGTAGATGCCGCGGCTCTTGGCGTTGATGACCCGGTTCTCGATCTGATCGCTCATGCCAAAGCCGTGACGGCCGCCGATCTTGTTGGCCTCCATGAACAGCTCGAAGGCCGACTCGAAGGGCTTGCCGTTGATACTGACCGGCAGCCCCTGCTCAAAAGCGAAGGTGACCTCTTCGCTGGCGATCTCCACCCCCGGTTTCCAGAAGGCCACGCCCATGATGGGGTTCACGATGCGCATGCCCTTGTCCAGGTACTCGAGATCCTTGGCCTCATGGGTGGCGCCCAGGCAGTTGGAGTCGGTGCTGTACGCCTTCTCGGTGCCCATGCGGTAGGGCAGGCCCAGCGACTCCAGGTACTCCGACATCTCCTTGCGCCCGCCAAATCTGTCCACGAACACCTGATCCAGCCACGGCTTGTAGATGGTCAGGTTGGGATTGGTCAGCACGCCGTAGCGGTAGAAACGCTGAATGTCGTTGCCCTTGTAGGTGCTGCCGTCGCTGAAGATATCCACGCCATCTTGTTGCATGGCGCGCACGATGGCCGTGGTGGTGACCGCGCGACCGAGCGGCGTGGTGTTGTAGTACTTGCGCCCGGCGGTGTGCAGATGGAAGGCGCCGCACTGAATGGCGATGAGTCCCTCGCGTACCAGGGCCTCGCGGCAGTCGACCAGACGCGCCACCTTGGCCCCGTGGCTGAGCGCGGTGGGAGGGATGTCCTCGGGGTTGGTCTCGTCGGGCTGGGCCAGGTTGGCCGTGTACGCGTAAACCTCGAGCCCGCTGCGCGCGAACCAGGCCACGGCACAACGCGTGTCCAGGCCGCCCGAGTAGGCAAGACCGATGCGAGAACCCTTGGGAGGAAGCGTGCGGTGAATGCGACTCATGCGCATGCCCATACCACGCCTAGGCGCCGCGCTGCCAGCCCGATCCGGAGGGTACAATCGCCCCAGAGAACACCAAGCGCCTCCGCCCGCCCCCCAAGAATGTCGTGGTCGTAGACGTGGTCGTGGCCGTGGTCGTGGTCGGACACTTCCAATCGTCTGCGACCACGACCCACGGCGAACAGGGTTTAGAACTGGCTGAAGTACGGCAGCTTCTTGGCCAACGCCTGGATGGCGTCGCGGTTCTGCAGCAGCTCGCCGGTGGTGTCCCAGCGGCCGTCCAGGAATTGCTGGCGCACGCCCTCGGGGATCTTGCAGGCCACGCGCGCGGCACCCACGCCCACTTCCTTCTTCTGCAGATCCACGCTCACCTCGCCGTCGGGGTTCGCCTCCACCGCCTTCTGCAAGGCCTCGATGCCCGCGGCGTCCACCACCACACAGGGCACGCCCAGCGAGACGCAATTGCCGAAGAAGATCTCGGCAAAGCTCTCGCCGACGATGGCGCGGATGCCCTTCTGCCAACGCGCGATGGCCTGGGGCGCGTGCTCGCGCGACGAGCCGCAGCCGAAGTTATTGTTGACCAGCAGGATCTGCCCGTCGCGGAACTTGGGATCGTCGAACGGGTGCAGCTTGCCCTGCTGCTTGAGCTGGGCTCGATCGTCCTCGAAGGCGTGCTCGCCCAGGCCCTCGAAGGTGACGGTGCGCAGATAGCGGGCCGGGATGATGCGGTCTGTGTCGATATCGTTGCCGTGCAGGACGATGCCCTTGCCGGTGATGACAATTCGCTTTGAGTCGTTCATGGCTGGTTCTCCCTAGTTCTTAATCCCGAAGACCTGGCGGGCGTCCGCCACGTGACCGGTGATGGCCGCGGCCGCCACCATGATGGGGCTCATCAGCAGGGTGCGCCCGGTGGGGCTGCCTTGCCGGCCCTTGAAATTGCGGTTGGACGACGACGCGCTCAACTGATTGCCCTTGAGCTTGTCGGGGTTCATGGCCAGGCACATCGAGCAACCGGCCTCGCGGAACTCGAAGCCGGCCGCGCTGAAGATCTTGTCCCACCCCCGCTCGACCATCTGGCGCTTGACCAGCATGGATCCCGGCACCACCAGCGCCTGCACGTGCGGCGCCACCTTGTACTTGGCGGACTTCAGAATGTCGACCACCGCCTCGAAGTCGGACAGGCGGCCGTTGGTGCACGAGCCGATGAAGGCCACGTCGATCTTCTGCCCCATCATGGGTTGGCCCGGCTTCACATCCATGTACTTGTAGGCCTCTTCCACGCCCTCGCGCTCGTCGGCGGGGAAGCTGTCCAGCGCCGGGATCTTGCCGGTGACGCCCACCGATTGGCTGGGGGTGATGCCCCAGGTGACCATGGGCTCGATGTCTTGGGCGCGGTACTTGACGACGTCGTCGTACTTGGCGTCGGCGTCGCTCTTCACGCTCTCCCAATACGCCACCGCCTTGGCCCAGTTCTCGGCCTTGGGGGCGTAGGTGCGACCCTTGATGAAGTCGTAGGTCGTCTGGTCCGGGTTGATGTACCCGCAGCGCGCCCCGCCCTCGATGCTCATGTTACAGACGGTCATGCGCTCATCCATCGTCATGCGCTCGATGGTGTCGCCGGCGTACTCGTAGGCGTAGCCCACACCGCCGTTCACGCCCAGGCGGTTGATGATGTACAGGATGACGTCCTTGGCGGTCACGCCGGGCAACAGCTTGCCGGTCACCTCGATGCGCCGGACCTTCAGCTTGTCCATGGACAAGGTCTGGGTGGCCAGCACGTCGCGCACCTGCGACGTCCCGATGCCGAAGGCGATGGCCCCGAACGCGCCGTGGGTGGCGGTGTGCGAATCACCGCAGCAGATGGTCATGCCCGGCTGGGTGAGCCCGTTCTCCGGTCCCACCACGTGCACGATGCCCTGCTCGCCCTTCTCCGGCGCGAAGTAGCGGATGCCGTGCTTCTTCACGCTTTCTTCCAAGGCGCGCAGCATGCCCTCGGCCAGGCTGTCCTGGTAGGGGCGCAACTGGCTCGACGTGGGGATGATGTGATCCACGGTGGCAAAGGTGCGCTCGGGGAACATCACCTTCAGCTTGCGCTCGTCCACCATGCTGAAGGCCTGGGGCGAGGTGACCTCATGGATCAGGTGCAAGCCCATCAGCAGCTGGTACTGCCCCGAGGGCAAGCGCGCCACGGTGTGGCTGTCGAAGATCTTCTCGTACAGTGTCTTTCCCATTTTCAGACCCTTTCGTCGTCTAAACAGAACCCTGGGAGGCTTCTTTCAATCTCCCACGAATAGCATGCGAGCCCGCGTAGGCTTCAAGCCGTTCCGCCAGGCGCGTGGCAAAAGCAACGAATCGATCGAGCTCGTCGTCGTCGAACCCGCTCCAAACCTCTGCAATGGCCGTCTCGCGCTCGCGCCGCATGTCCTCGATGCAGCGACGGCCCTTGCTCGTCAGCTCGTAGCGTCGCTGTCGACCATCCTCCACGCCCAACTGCACCGAGACCAGCCCCTTGCCGAGGAGCTGCCGCAGGATCTTGGACACCGCGGCCGCCGAGCTCTCGCGCTGCTTGGCGAACAGGCTGGGCATGAAGTGCTCGGTGGAGATCTCCTCCAGCACCGCCCACTGCTGCTCGGTGAGATCCACCGAGCGCGCGATCTGCGCGCGCCGCTCGGCCAGCAGCCCAGCCAAACGCTGCAGGCACGCGATGCCGCCGTGAACGTGGTTGGTGTGATTGCTGGCCATAGGTAAATATTAAACCATGGTTAACCAAAGGCGCAAGAGCCTTTTTCCCACGAGCCAATCGTCCAACGCCT
>CAZHUY010000124.1:0-9514 GCA_964535465.1 uncultured Myxococcales bacterium | reverse complement strand
CCGGTCAGCCAAGCGCAGCACCGGCGACGGAAGAGGCGCCCGTCGGCTGACGCCTCTTCCATCGAAACGTCGCGACCCTACTTGGGCACGACCATCGGGTTGGGGTAGTTTCCGGTCAGGAACATGATCGAGTACACGCCCAGGGATTCCTGGTAGGAGTGATCGTTCTGGACCGTGGTCGAGATGGATTCCTCGATGGCCTCGCGGCGAATGGCGGACGTCGTCTTGCCACCATTGTCGAACAGGCTGGCGTAGGGACACATGGCCAGGTTAACTGTGTATGAATTGTGTCCGTTGGCTGGATCACAGTCTGTCACGGCACCGTCCGGCCCCAACGCGTCACAGATGGATGAGAAGCGATTGGCATTCGTTTCGACAGGATTCTTCTCGTGGAACTTCGAGAAGAAGTCCTGGATGAGATCCATCTTGGCCTGAATGCGTGATTTCGGCCCGTAGTGCTTCGAGGAGTTGGGCTTATTCTCGGGCAGACTGGCGTTGTCACCGAACCACGCAGCGTCTATGCCCAATCGCCAGAGCGCTCGCCCCCACTCGTAGGTTCCACCTCCGCTGTTGGTACCGGGCGTGAGGATGTCACCCTGATCGCCTAGTAGGCCGGGGTGGATGTCCGAGATGTCGTAGGTGCGCTCGACCAACTCCCAGACAGTTTCGGCGGTCTTGTACCAGAAGTCGCGGTAGGTCTGGCCGTTTCCGGCTTTGGCATCCTCGCCCAACTTCGCGGCCATGAAGTCTCCGAAGACGCGGAAGTATCCCGGCGGGAAGTAGTCGATGAAGACGCGATTCACTGTCTTGTCGGCATACTCACACTTGTCTTCGCTGCACAGGGCCTTGTCCCAGGAATCGCCGTTAGTTGGGTAATTGAAACCGTCACCGTACTTGGTGTTGATCTGGCACTCCATGCCTTTGAGCCATTCGATGGCGATATCGGTGAAGTCGTCGGGCCACTGCATCGCCGCGTAAACAAGGCCGATAGCGATGTCTACATCCCCGTCGAAGGCGCTGTCTTCCGTGCCAGACTCGTCCGCGGCAAGACAACTGTCTGGCCCCTTCCAAGCCCAGCCCATCAGGAAGCAGTATTTCTTCTGAGATCGGAAGTGACGAACGAACTCCCAAAGCTGCTTGACCATCTCCTTGTCACCGATGGCTGCAGCAATGGCTATCCCGTACCCTTGGTGTTCGCTCACCGTCGGATCCCTGCTATCGCAGTGCACACGCGCGGTCCCATTTCCGCACGCCTCGGCGCCCTCCCTGACCCAGTTCTGTTTCCAGAGATGGTAACGCTCCCACACGAAGGCGTCGAACAGGTCCTGCACCTTCTCGGGCTCGGGGTAAAGGAAGGCCAGCGAGCCACCGTAGGGGTAGGCATACTGCGTGCGCTTGTAGGGGAACCAGGCGCCGTTGCCAAAGCCCACCTTCACCGGCTTGGCGGCCGGCTTGGGCGCGCACATGGCGTCGTTCCAGTCACCCGTGGCCGACCAGTCGCCGTTTTCGCCATCGGGGTAGTAGTCGTACACCTTGAAGTTCGGCGGATCCGAGGATCGCGGAATGTCAGGTTTGCCGTAGTACCAGCGGATCCAGTACTCCTTGGGCTCCGCCGGCAGCGGCCACGGCTTGACCGTGTTCCACTCCGGGTCGTGCAGCTTGTCCACCGCCCGCCAGGTCGTGCTCGCGCTGAAGGCCGAATCGGGGACCGGACACTGATACCAGGGGCGGTCTTGCTCGCGCTGGCAGATGACCTTCAGGGCATTGCCTGGGCCGTTCACCTCCAGCTCCATCCACTTGGGCATCAGCTCGAGCTTGGGGAAGAAGGTGAAGGTCTTCTGCCCGGCCCACAGGTAGCGGAAGTGCACCGTGTGGTAGCCGGTAGGCTGGGGCGGGCTGCACGGATCGGGCGGGGTTACGCTGCCACCGCAGCCCTCGTAGCCCGGCCCCGGGTTCGACGTGTAGACGAAGTACGAGTTGGTCTGCAGCGACCAGTCCAGGCAACACGTGCCGGACGCGATGGTGTTGTCAGGCGCGCCGGCGTACCCGATCCAGTACTCCTTGATGCTCGATGTACGCGGAGGCAGCGCGATGCCGTTGGTGAACAGCGACTTGCTCTCGTCCGGGTAGCGGAACACGATGCTCTTGGCCGCTCCCGAGGTCGGCCATGCCGAGTCGGGGATGAGGACGTAGTACCAGGGGCAGACGCCGTCCTGGAACTCGAGAACCGCGGTCATTTCGCAGGTCAGCCCGGTGACCTTGAGGCTGGACGGATAGGGCGGCACCGTGAAGCCCATCTTGCCCTGCAGATCGAAGGGACACTTCCTGGTCACGGGATCACGCTGCGAGGAGGCGGGACAGCCCGAGCCCGGGTACGGCGTCTTGGGATCCGTGGGATCGTTCCAGGGCCAGCGGAAGTGAACCTTGGTATAGCCGTCGGGCACGCCCTTGACGGGCGGGGTGCCGATATCGCAGGCCGGGTGATCGAGGCTCTTGGAATCCGAGGTCAGGTAGAAGGCGCTGTTGCCCACGGGCACCGGCGAGGCGCTGAAGTCGCGCTGCAGGTTGCTGCTGTCGCCCCGGTACTCGATCCAGACATCCTTCTCGTTCTTGTACGACGACAGGTCGAAGTTCCCCGATTGATTGCCGGTCGGACAAGAATCCGGGCCGATGGCCTTGAACATGACCTTGCTGATCGAGGTGGACAGGCACACCGAGTAGTAGGTGCAGTTCGCGGAACCGGAATCCTTGCGCGCGCCATAGGTGGCCCAGTTGCTCGGATCGATGACCAGCACCGCCGACGGGGGCGTGGACATGGTCTTCATGGTGGGATCGACCGTTTCCGACCAAATGTCACGAATGTGCACCCGGATCTGGCCCTTGGGACAGGTGGCCGTCTCGACCGCCGTGTCCGGCGTGGTATCCGGCGGCCTGGTGTCTTTCTTGATCACCCCACCATCGACCGGCTTCTGAGGGGCATCGGTCTCTGGGATCACGGAGGCATCCGGATTCTTGAAGGGATTGATTTTGCCCCCCCCGTCATACTTCTGTGGTCTCGGCGCCGGACGCGTCGGCACGCCCACATCGGCCCGCGGGGCCCCATCAGGATTGGCATACAGCTTCGCTCCTCCGCCCGGTCCCAGGGGGTGGGTGTTGCATGCCCACAGGCATAGGAGCATGGCCATGCCCAAGAAGGGCCAGCGCAGCAGGCGGACGGCCCGAACCGAGAGTACACGTGGACGATCAGAGGATTGAGGCATCGCTAATCCAATCCGGGAGAAGTGCGTGGATGATACCACCTGGACATGAACATAGTGTGTGAGACGTCTCACGGATGCAGAGAGACAGAAGAGGCGTGAGTACCGTCCCTCTCTTCCCAACACCGACCAGCCCATGCGGGGGAAGTACGGGGGTCTTATTCGCCGGTGGACACAACAACGTCCCACCGCCTGGGTCGCCGGTTCAGAGGAAGCAGTGCGTTTTCACCGCTGACCGAGTCCGCCCCATAGCCGCCATCACCGCTCGAGATGGCAGAGATGGTCTGCTCCATCAAGACGCGGCTGGCCGGGGTCAGCTCGATCGGTCCAGGCGGGCCACCACGCGGGTGGCGTCGTCCTCGGACAGGAGGGCCAGCCCCAACCCCGTACGCAGGTCGAAATAGTCGGAAGAGACCCCCCAGCGCACCAGGGACAGCACAGTCTCGTCGGGTGATGAGTGGCGCACGCGCGCCTCGCGGTGGATCTCGCGCGCCGCCGCCATGATGTCGCCACACGCCAGCAACCCCGCCCGGTGCGAGGTCTCCTCGACCGCGGCAAGCCACCCGTCCAGGTCCACGTCCCCCGAGCTGCCCAGCAGCGATTCCACCGCCGTCGCGATGGGCGCCATGTGTGTCGATGGCAGGGTCTTGCGCAGGTACGCCACATACTGACGGACCGCCGAGCGATCCGCGCCCGGCAGATCGTAGTGCGGCCTGACCAGCCGCATCGCCGCGCCCAGGATGGCGCGCAGCTCGCCCTTGGTCGAAACCATGCGCGGCCAGAGCAGGCAGCGATCCGCGCGCAGCCCGACCAGCCGTTTGGTCAGGAAGAAAGCCAGCTGGCTGTCGCTGCGGCCCACCGCCAGATCGCGACCCATCACCAAGGCCGGCACCGCCTTGCCGTCTTCCTGCAACATGATCAGATCGATCTCGCCAGGAGCGTCCGGGGGCGCGTACACGGCGGGCACGGGCACCCCCACGAAGCCGCTCAGGTAGACCAACAGACGACCCATCATGGTTCGCTGGTCAGTCGAATCGCGACGATGACTGGGCGACAACCCGTAGCTCGCCGGCTCGCGCACGCGTGACAACAGCACCGCCGCGCTGACCGCGGCGAGGATCTGGGAGACTCGCCGATCCTCGCGCGCCGAGCACAAGCCGGCCTGCCACTGCGCCTCGGTCAGCCCGCCGCGCGCCATGGGCACGCTGGGCAGGGCGTTCTTCTCGTAATAGCCACGTTCGCGGCTGTCGGCCTTGCCCAGCACGGGGAGCGCGCCGCAAGCTCAGAACAAACGATCGTAGCGGCCCTGCCCGCGGTGCAGGTTGCCCAAGGCGCGAATCTGCTGGGCGGCTTGCTCGGGGGTGCGCGCCTGGGACAGCAGGTGTTCGCGCACCTTGATGGCCTCCCACACCATGCTCGATCCCTGGGCCTCCAGGCTGCAGGCCCAGGCTTCGCGGTACTTGGGCTCGTCCGGCGCCCAGGACACGCAGACCTCGTAGGCCGCGCTGGCGGCACGGGGATCGTCCAGCTCCAGGCGACAGAGATCGCCCAGGTCGTACCAAAGCGAAAGCTGCCACGCGCGCTGCTCGGCCGAGGTCGCGGTCTGCAGCCGCTTGATCATGCGGCGGTAGGCCCGGGCCAACCCGCGCCAGTCTTGCCGCGAAGACAGAATCCGCTGGATGTGTTCGAAGCTGCGCCGATCCTCGGGATTCTCGTCCAGCGCCTGGTCGAAAGCATCGACCGCCTCGCGGGGCGATTCCAGCTCGCAGTTGAGGATGTTAGCCATGGCCACCAGGGTGCGCGCCCGATCCTCGCCCTGGGTCAGTTGCGCCAGGCGCTCCAGGACCTCGACCGCGCGCGACCAGTGGCTGTTCTGGGTGTGGATGTCGAGCATCTCGTGCAGCAGATCCACATCATGGGGTCGCAGGGCGTAGGCCTGCCTCAGGCTCTCCAGGGCGGCCCGGTGATCGTACAGCTCCTCGCGCTGCAGATGGGCCATGCGACACAGGTGTTCTATGCGCTCGTCGGTGGAGATGTTCCCTTCCAGCAACTGACGGATCTGGGCGATGACCGCGGCCGCGTTGTCGGGCCCCCGGCCTTCGATGCGCGCGTTGGCCTCGGCCAAGGCCACCCGAGCCGCCGTCAGGTTGGGCACCAACTCGAGCGCCCTCATGAGCTCCTCGGCCGCGGCATCGGCGTTGTGCAGGGCCAACTGCGCCTTGCCGAGAGCCAGGTAGGCTTCGGCCCGCTCGGCGACCGTCAGCCGATCCCCGGAGTGCGACAACAGGTGTGGCACCGTCTGGCACACGTCCTGCCACCAGCCCTGGGCGCTGGCCAGTTGTGACCAGGCCTGCAAGGTTGGCAGATAAGTGGGCAAGGCCGCGTATGAGCGGCGGTAGCTGGCACGGGCGCGCTCCCAGTCGCCCAGCATCTGCGCCGACCAAGCCACCTTCTGCCAGAGCCGCGCCGATTCATCCAAGGCGTGGGTCGCCGAGCCCGCCATGTTCTCCAGCAGGGGCAAGGCGCAGTTCCAGTCCTTGCGCACCCAGGCCAGCTCGGCCAAGGCTGCGGTGGCAACCGGATGACCGGGAACGCGCTCGATGACCCGGGTGTACTGCTCGATGGCGGACTCCACGTCGCGCAGACGCCCGCGGAAGATCTCGGCCGCCTCCAGCGACAGCTTGACCGCCGTTTCGTTCTCCGTCGCTTTGGCCGAGGCACACACCAGGCAAGCGGCCACGCGCAGCCAGTTGCCGCGTCGGGAGTGCAGGTCAACCAGGGTGCGCATGGCCTGGGTATTGGCCGGGTTGGCGTCCATGGCCCGCTCGTACGCCTTCTCGGCGGCGGCGGGATCTCCGAGCTCGCGCTCGTACCAGTGGGCCATGGCCACCAGCAACTCGGCCCGCTTCTCGGGCGAGGGCAGCTCGGCCGCGTGCCGCTCGCATTCCTTCAGCAGGTCCTGCCAACGGTTGTGCACCGTCGCCATGCGCGCCAGATCGGTGGCCAGGTCCAGGTTGCTCGGGAATTCCTGGAAGGCGGCCAGCATGACCACGAAAGCGCTGTCAGTGTCTCCCAGATTGGTTTCGTAAACCTGCGCGGCCCGCAGCAGACAGCGGCAGCGCTCGACCTCGTCGGTGGTCCCGGCCGATCGATCGAGCAGCAGCGAGGCAAGCTCCTCCCAGCGGCCCCCGCGTATACACTCGCGCTCCCGCTGACGGGGATCGTCGTCAGAGGTCTCCTCATCCAACTCGACCAGCTGGAAAAAATCGGCAATTGAATCGAGAAGGTCGGCGTTCTCCGGCTTTTCGGAGGTCGACGGTGACTCTCCGGGGCCACGCCCATGCTTCCCGACCGGCGCTCAGACTCCATGATTGGCTCCCCGCAAGCTTGTTGGTGCGCAGGTGTCTCTGCCTAAGATCTTTCCTAGTCTCAACTCGCGAGAATACGCCGCGCCGAGTTGTCATCCGCCCAACAGAAAGGCTAAAAGGTCCGCTTAATCTGCAGCGTGATAACATGCATCTTCGCGCATGCGGGAAATTTCCGCCGCCTAGGCTAGTTGGAACACAGTGGAAAGACCTTCTGCACAACGCAAACAGACCACGGGCAGTCATCTCCTGGCCTTGCCCCCTGGCGAAATCATCCCGGGAACGCGTTACCGCATCGTCACACGCATCGGGGCTGGGGCCATGGGCGCCGTGTACCAGGCCGAGCACGTGGACCTGGAGAAGCGCGTGGCCCTCAAGACCCTGCTTGCGGCCAGCGCCCGCGATCCCAAGGCCATCGAGCGCTTTCGCCAAGAGGCGCGCGCCGCCTCGAAGATAGGCAGCCCCTTCATCTGCGACGTCACCGACTTCGGCGAGCTTCCCGACGGCCAGGTCTTCTTCGTGATGGAGTTCATCGAGGGCCATTCGCTGCGCCACGTCCTCGATGCCGAGAAGGCCCTGAGCCCGGAGCGCGCCATTCCCCTTCTGCGTCAGGTGTGCAAAGCCCTGGGCGCCGCCCACGAGAAGGGCATCATCCACTTGGACATGAAGCCCGACAACGTGATGCTGGGGTCCAGCAACCGGCGCGGCGACATGGTCAAGGTGGTGGACTTCGGCATCGCCGGCCTGATCAGCGCCGAACCTCGGCCCGAGGGTGCGCCCCGCGACGACCGTGTGGTGGGCACGCCCGACTATCTGGCGCCCGAACGCATCCGTGGCAAGGGCTACGACCTGCGCAGCGACGTGTACTCGATGGGCGCCATGGCCTACGAGATGCTGACGGGGGCCTGCCCCTTCTGGCACGAAGACGTGATGACCACGCTGTCCAGGCACGTCACGGAAAAGCCCCAACCCATGCGCCAGCGCGCGCCCGAGCTGAAGATCCCGGCCGAGTTGGACACCCTGGTGCTGCAAATGCTGGCCAAGAACCCCGCCGAGCGCCCCCAGAACATGGCGGTGGTCGAGGCCATGTTGTGCGAGGCCCAGATCGCCACGCGCCTGCAGACCGATTGGGACGATCTCGAACTGCCGCTGGTCGATGAGGATTGGCAGAAGAAACTGGCCGAGGGCATGCCCTCGCCGCGCGCGCGCCGATTGCGCAGGTGGGCCTTGGGCCTGGGCGTGGTCGCGCTGGTGGGCTTGAGCCTAGCGCTGTACTTCGGCCTGCGCCGACCCAAGACCATCGTGGCCTACACCCCGGTCTACGTTGAGGTCACCAAGACCGACGAGGCCGAGACCGTGGCCCCCTGGCTGCGCAAGGCCAGCCTGGCCGCCGGCTCCGAGAGGTTCCTGCAACCGTTCGACCAATCCGCGCTGTATTTCATCGAGCAGGCCGAGAGCGAGGCCAAGAAGCTGGGCACCAGCTCGAATGGCGCGGACTCGCTACGCCGGCTGTACGGCAACCAGTTCCGTAGCCTGGGCAATGCCCTGCGCGACGCCAACCTACACGATCTCGCGACCCTGCGTTACCGCGAGGCCCTGCGCTTCCTGCCCGCCGACCCCGACCTGCGCAACAAGGTGGGGGCCAGCGCGACGCGCGCCCAGGCAGACAAGGCCACCGAAACGCGCACGGCCGGCGCCCCCCGACCACACGAGGATCCCGCCGGGAGTGCCGCCGCGGATCTGTTCTCGGCGGTCAGCAAGGGCCAGTTCTCGCAAGCACGCATATCCCTGGGGCAGCTGGTGGCAGCCGACAAACAAGGCACCCACAGCGCCCGCCTGGCCGACGAGTTCCGCAAGCGCGCCCAGGTCTTGTGGGACGCGGGCAAACAAGACGAGGCTCGCCTGCACTATCAGATCATCTCCGAGTTGGACGACAAGGATCAGGTGGCCCGCGAGCGGGCCAGCAACGTCGAAGCCGTCGAGCCGGCCCCGGCGGAGGAGACCGACGATCCCGCCGCCACGGCGGGCAAGACCGGCAGGAGATCGATCGACGACGAGAAGCCCTCGCGCCGCGATCACGGGCTCTCGGTCAAGGCCGCCAAGGAGGGCGCCGCGGCCCTGGCACGAGGTGATCTGGTCAAGGCGCAGATGGCCTTCCAGCGCGCGGTGAACGCGGATCCCACCAACCCCGACGCTCTCTTCGGCATGGCCGAGGTGGCCTTCGAAAACGCCCGCTACACCGACGCCCTGGACTACGGCCGTCGGGCCGTGCGCCTGCAGCCCAAGAACCCGCGCCACCACGTGGTGGTGGGGGACGCCTATTTCAAGCTCCTGCGCCTCGAGGAGGCGCGAGCCGCCTACCGGCGCGCCCAAACCATGGCCCCCAAGGACAGCGGCATCGCCGCGCGCATCGAGCGCGTGGATGCTCGTCTGTCCAAGTAGCTGCCAAGCAGGAAAGTAAGGCTGCCGCGATCCCGCGGCCTTCACCAGCCTTGCACTTCGTTGCGCTGTGTCCGACAATGGGTCGGCGTGCAATCCCATCAAGAGGCTGAAGCCAACCGCCTGCTGGGGACCGTTCTCAGCGGCAAGTGGACCTTGGACGCGCTCATCGGCATGGGGGGCATGGCCTGCGTATACGCCGCCACCCACCGCAACGGACGGCGCGCCGCCATCAAGCTGCTCAAGGCCGAGTTCAGCCGCAATCCCCTTGTGCGGGATCGGTTCCTGCGCGAGGGCTACGTGGCCAATCATATCGGCCACCCCGGCGTCGTCGGGATTCTCGACGACGACGTGACCGAGGACGGGCTGGTCTACTTGGTGATGGAGCTGCTGGAAGGCCAGTCCTTCAGCGAGCGCATCCATTCACGCATGCTGACCCCGGCCCAGGTGGTG
>CAZHUY010000123.1:361-18119 GCA_964535465.1 uncultured Myxococcales bacterium | reverse complement strand
GATGGTGTCCAGCGCGGCCAACAGGCGCAGCTGGGCGTGTCGGGTGAGCTCGGTCAGTCGCTGCACGCCCGAACCCGCCGGCAGAATGTGAATGTTGGGGGCGGCCGGCACGAGCACATCGTTGGCATCGACGCCTTCGTGCAGAAGGTCGCCGATGTGGCGCATCGGCTTGATGCCGAAGATGATGTCCACATTGGCCAAGCCGAGATCTGCGTCCAGGATGAGGACGCGCTTGCCCATGCGCGCGGCCATGGCCGCCAGGTTCGCCGAGATGTTGGTCTTGCCCACGCCGCCCTTACCACTGGTGACCGCGATGACCCGCAGCGGTTCGCGCCGGGATTGCGTGTCAGGCGCCGGCTGCGACTCCATGTCAGGCGGCGGCTGTGACTCGGGGGCCGGGGGCCTGCTCACCAGGCGCATGCGAAGGTTGTCTGCTTGGTCCATCATCTTCCTCACTTGCCCAGCACCAGGTTGGTCAGCGCGGAACCGCTGGCGGGATGCAGGTCATCGGGGACGCGTTGCCCATTGGTCACGCACGAGACGGGGCTGGTGACCTCCGCGCCGACCGAGAGCAGGCTGGCGGGACCATCGGCCTCATCCAACTTGGTGAAGATCAGGCGGCTCACGCCGCGGGAGTGGAAGCGGCGGGCGGCGGCGCGCAGCTCGCGGCCTCCCGTGGCGGCGGACAGCACCAAGTGCTGCTCGGCTCCGGGAGCCGCGCGCAGGAGCTGGTTCTGCGCCTTGAGGGCGGCGGGATCGGATCGACCCGCGGTATCGATGAGCACCAGTTGAGCGTCCGCGCACGC
Organism: uncultured Myxococcales bacterium; assembly: GCA_964535465.1. Taxonomy (GTDB): domain Bacteria; phylum Myxococcota_A; class Polyangia; order Fen-1088; family Fen-1088; genus Fen-1137. Next base: position 17,313 of record CAZHUY010000123.1, on the reverse strand, counting down.
GGCCATGGCCTGATTCAATCCCGCGGCGTCACGGGCCATGTGGGTGGGTATGCCCATGATCTCGCCGTAGCGACCGATGTGCTCGCCCGCGCCGATGCGGTAGGTGTCCACGGTCACCAGCGCGACCTTCAACTTGCTCTCCAGCAGGGCGCGTGCCGCGATCTTCGCGATGGTGGTGGTCTTGCCCACGCCGGGCGGCCCCACCAGGGCGACCACCCGCCGACCCTCGCCTTGCCAAGGCGGCAAGGCCGAGGCCAGGCGGTGGCGCAGACCTTCGCGCAAGGATTCGAGCAACTCGCGCTCGCCATGGCCAGTGGCCACACGAGCCGCGTCGCGCACCAGCTCCTCGGCGATGCTGTCTTCGCCGCCGCGATCGATCAGCCGTCGTGCCAGGGCTGCGGCCATGGGGCTCAGCCCCGAGGCGGCGGGGGAGGGGCCTGCCGGCATGCGTGGCTCGGCCTTGCTCGAACGGACCTCGCTGCGCAGTTGCTCGACGATGCGGCGCAGAGCCTGGATCTCGCTTTCCAGATCGATGGACTTGGGGACCTTGTCCCTGGAAGGCTCGGGGGGAGACTCTGCGGTGCGCGTGGCGGTGATTTCGATCTCCTTGCGACCGAAGATCCCCCCGACCTCGCGGGTCTTGAGAATGATGGCTTCGTCGCCAAGGGCCGTGCGAACGGCGTCAAGAGCGCTGCGGGGATCGGGGCCGCGGAAGGTCCTGACTATCGCATTCATCGCGTCTCACTCCTTTGGGCTCGGACGCGAGCCCCATTGGTCTGCCACGTCGGGTTCGATCTCATGCGGCTTTGTTCCAGGGTGCGGGTGAAAGGTCCAGGGTGCCGACCGGTTCGACTTGCGTGCCGGACACCAGCTCGCGCGCCGTGATGACCCACAGATCGGGCACGAAGCGCGAGGCGAAGTCGTAGAGCGGGCGGCGCAGGTCGGGCGGCGCGATGATCGCGGTGGGACGACCACTGGCCGCCAGGTTCGAGGCATGCGCCTCCAGTGTGGCGATGAGGCGCTTGGCCGTCGCCAGCTCCAGGGCCAGCGCGACCTCGCCGTCGCTTTGACCCAGGGACTTGCGCAGGGTCTCCTCGGCGGCTCGATCGAGAGTGAGCGCGTGCACGGTGCCTTTGCCATCGGACAGGTGCGCGGTGATCTGACGGGCGAAACGTCGGCGCACCTGCTCGACCATGAAGGCGGTGTCCTTGCTGCGTGGGGCGGCGTCGCCCACGGCTTCCAAGACGCTGCGGAAATCGCGGATCGACAAGCCCTCGCGCAGAACCCCACGCACCACGCGCACCAGCTCGCCCAGGGTGATGGTGTTGGGCACCACGTCCTCGACCAGCTTGGGGGTTTCCTTCGCACAGTGGGCCAGCAGCTCTTGGATTTCCTGGCGGCCGACCAGCTCGTGGGCGTTGTGGCGCAGCACCTCGGACAAATGCGTGGTCATGACCGACGCCCCATCCACCACCGTCAGTCCGGCGGCTTCGGCGCGCGGGCGATCGCCGGGGATGATCCACAGCGCGGGCAAGCCAAAGGCCGGTTCCTTGGCGGGGACGCCCTCGAGACCAGACGGGGCACGACCGGATTGGTCCAACACCATCAGGCGATCGGCGTAGGCCACGCCCGAGGCGATATCGACGCCGCGCAGCCGGATACGGTATTCGTTACCGTCCAGGCGAAGATTGTCGCGCAGGTGGACCGCGGGGATGATGATGCCCACGTCGCTCGCGATCTGCCGGCGCAGGTTGGTCACCCGACCGGGAAGCTCGCCGCCCTTTTCCAGATCGATGAGGCGCAGGAGTCCGTGTCCCACTTCCATCTCGAGCGTGTCGAGCCCGATGAGGTCGCTCACCTTTTCACTGGTCCCTGCCTGCGCGGCGGCGGCGGCTTGCTGGGCCTGGGCCTCGGCCTGGCTGACCTTGGGCTGGCGGCGCGACAGGTAGAAGGCCACACCGCCCAACAGGGCGAAGACCACGAAGGGCATGCCGGGCAGGAGACCCAGGACCAAGAGCACGCCCGCGGCGTACTTCATGGTGCGACTCTGTCCGAATATCTGACGCCCCATCTCGGTGCCCAGGTGCGAGCCAGAGCTGGCGCGGGTGACCGTGATGCCGGCCGCGGTGGACACCAGCAGAGCGGGCATCTGGCTGACCAGACCGTCGCCGATGGTCAGGATGGTGTAGGTCTCGACCGCTGCCGACAACGACATGTGGTCGCGGGCCAGACCGGCAATGATGCCGCCGATGATGTTGATCACCGTGACGATCAGGCCGGCGATGGCATCGCCGCGCACGAACTTGCTGGCGCCGTCCATGGCCCCGAAGAACTCGATCTCGCGTTCCAGGCCAGAGCGGCGGGTGCGCGCCTCGCGATCGTCGATGATGCCAGCCGCCAGATCGGCGTCGATGGACATCTGCTTGCCGGGCAAGGCGTCCAAGGTGAAGCGGGCGGCAACCTCGGCCACGCGGCCTGAACCACGGGTGATGACCACGAAGTTGACCACCAAGAGGATGAGGAAGATGACGGAGCCGACAATCAGGCTGCCGCCCACGGCGAATTCGCCGAAGGCCTGGATGATGTGTCCGGCTGAGCCCGGACCCGACGAGCCCTCCAGCAGGATGAGGCGCGTGGTGGCCACGTTGAGGCCCAAGCGGAAGAGGGTCACGATGAGCAGCAGGGTGGGGAAGACGGAGAAGTCGAGCGGTTTGGCCACGCCCAGCGCCACCAGCAGCACCAACAAGGAGATGCCGATGCTGAGACCCAGGAGGGCGTCGAGGGCAGGCGCAGGAACCGGCAGAAGCAGCAGGGCGACCACGCCCAGAACGGCTACCGCCAGCATGATCTCGCCGCGCGGTGAGGACGACGTTCCCGGTGTGGGGGGGGCGAGGGGCGCGCTCATGCGCCACCTCGGGCCGTGCGCACCTGCTGGGCGGCATTACGCCGAAGCACGCGGTAGACGAAGGCCAGGATGGCGGCAACCGCTTTGTAGGTCTCCGTGGGGACACAGCGGCCCACCTTCACCTTGCGGTAAAGCAGTCGAGCCAGCGGCACGTTCTCGATGATGGGAATGCCATTCTCGCGCGCCAACTCGCGCATGATCTCGGCCAAGCGGCCCTTGCCCTTGGCGGTTACGCGCGGGGCCGGATCCTTGCCGGGCTGGAAGCGAATGGCGACGGCCACGTGGGTCGGGTTCACCACCAGGGCGTCGGCGCGCGGAACCTCCGTGCGGGCGTGACCACGGGCCAGCTCGTGGTGCTTGCGACGCCGCCGCGAGCGGATCAGGGGATCGCCTTCCTCTTCGCGGTAGTCCCGTTTGGCCTCTTCCTTGGTCATCTTCATACGCTGGTTGTAGCGATAACGTGTGACTGCAAAGTCCAGGCCGGTCAGAAGCCCCAAGGCTGCCAAGATCTTGACGAAACCACGCGCCAAGGGGACATAGGCGCCGTGCAGTTGCACGGAAGAGGACTGGTAAAGCAGGCGCGGCAACGTCAGGAAGTCGTCACGGAACGAGCTCCAGACGACGTAGCCCAGGGTCACGACTTTGACGCCGGCGATCAACAGATCGACGGCGCCCTCTTTGCCGAAGAGGCGTTTGAGCCGCCCGCCGTTGAAGACGCGCTTGGGGTCAGGTAGGGCGAGGTGGGCCCAGGTGCCCAGCTTGGTCTGCGTGCCCAGGGCGATGGTGGCCGCGAGGGCGACGGCCGCGGCGATGCACGCCGTGATGGTGATGGGCCGCCACACGAACGGCAAGAGGCGCGCGGGGTTCGATTGGGCCAAGCCATCAGCCGAGGCCCACACCAGGTTGAGTAGCGAATCGCGCAAGGCCGGCCCGAGCATGAACAACGCTGCCAACCCGGCCAACAGCGCGGCCCAGGTCCCCAGGTCGCGACATAAGGGAATGTTGCCTTCCTGTTGGGCCTGATGGAGCCGCCGCGCGCTAGCTTGTTCTGTTTGGTCTTCGTGCTGAGTCTCGGCCATGACTCAGCCTGAAGCACCTGCAAAAGCCGTACGCGCGGCCTCGGCGACGATACGAGCGGCCGCGGGCGCCGCCAGATAGAGCGCCCCCATGCCCGCCAACAGGGCGAGGGCAAAGCCGATGTTGGCGATGCCCATCTGCGGGATGGTGCGGTTGAGCAGCCCCAAGGTGAGGTGGCCGATGGTGACGGCGCTCAGCACGGGGTAGGCCAGGCGGATGGCCAGCGCCATGGCCTCGGCACCTTGTCCGACCACACGTGCCGCCAGGGGCTCGAAGGCGTAGGCCGCTCCCGGGGGAATGTCCTGAACCGAGCGGCACAACCAGGCGATGGCTTCGCGGTGGATGCCCGCGGCCACAGCGAAACCAAGCGCGGCCAGCGACAAGACCTGGGCCACGGCGGGGGAATCGGTGCCGTGAACCGGATCGTAGGTCGCGCCCATGCTCAGGCTCATGCACGAGCCGATGGCCGAGCCGGCGGCCGTCGCGGCGTCCAGGACCAAACGCGCCACCATGCCCACCGCCAGACCCAGGAAGGTTTCCGTGATGGCGGCCAGAAAGACTCGGTCAGCCTCGGCCCAGGCGGCAAAGCCGGGCGCGCCGGCGCCGATGAAGACCACGGTTGACACCGATAGGGCCGCGGCCATGCGGATGCGCATGGCGATGGCCGGCAAGCCATAGAGCGGGAACACCATGAAAAGGCTGGCGCATCGGAGCACGATGAGGATGAAGCCGGCCGCGAGAGGTAGGAGAGGAGAGTCCAAGCCTCGTCCTTAGCCTTGCGACATCCTTTGCAGGGCGCCGGTTACGAATTGGGCCAAGCGCTCGACCGCCCAACCTCCGGCAAGCCACGCGACGAGCACGATGGTCACCAGGCGCGGCAGAAAGCCGATGGCCGGATCATTGATTTGGGTCACGGCCTGCAGCAGGCCGACCACCAAACCAACGATGAGAAGAGCACCCATGAAGGGCCCCCCCACCATGGCCAGGACCGCGAATCCCTCGCGCAACAGAGCTGAAGGCATGTCCATCGACATCAGAAGCTCCGAAGCAAGGACGACACCACCAGGTGCCAGCCTCCCGCCAACAGGAAGACCCCGAGCTTGAGCGGCAGGGCCACCATGGTGGGCGGCACCATCATCATGCCGAGCGCCATCAGGATGACCGAGACCAGCAGATCGATGAGCAGCATGGGAACGAAGATGAACAGGCCCATGCGAAAGGCGGTGCCCAATTCAGACACCATGAAGGCGGGCACCAGCACGGTGAAGGGCACCACCTCGCCGCGCGCGGGTCGGGCGGAGGACGAAACCTCGAACATCAGGCGCAGGTCCTCCTCGCGCGTCTGCTTCAGCATCCAGTCGGAGAGGGGACCTTGCGCGCGCTCCAGCGCCTGGCTGACGGTGATCTTGTCGGCCATGAGCGGCTCGACGGCCTGATGATGCACCTGGCGCAAGGTCGGTCCCATGATGAAGAACGAGAGAAAGAGCGACAGACCGACCAAGACCTGGTTGGGCGGCAGCTGCGGGGTGCCCAGGGCCTGGCGCAGGAAGGACAGGACGATGACGATGCGGGTGAAGGAGGTGACCGAGAGAACCAGCGCCGTTCCGAACGAGAGCGCGGTGAGGATTAGGAATATCTTGACGGCGGACGAGCCCCCGCTGGCCAACGCCAGGTCATTGCCAGCGCCAACGGCCTTGCTGAGCAGTTGTGTGGTCGATGACCCGTTCATGAGACTTTGGCCACCAATCCCTGCGACAGGCGCTCGCGCAGCTCCTGGTCTTCGTAGCTCTCGGCCAGAAGCTGGCGGAAGGCGGTCTCGTCTTGCGCGCCGTTCAGCTTGGAGCGACGACGGAAGAGACGGCTCAACACACCCATCTCGCCTTCGGCCTCGTTGGGCGTCTGGGCGGGAGAGTCCACCGGCGGGTCGAGCTTCTCGCGCACCGGGGGCGGTTCACCCATCAACTGCGCCAGTGGCTCGGCTTGCTTGCTTTCGATGGATTCCAGCAGGGCGATGCCGGCCTCGCTGGCGCCCAATACCATGGTGCGACCGTTGATCCTGGCCACCAGCAAAGAACGCTTGGGGCCGATGGCCGCGGTCTCGAGGATGCGAATCAACCCCTCGCGCCGAGCACGCCGACGGGTGAAGGCCAGCATGCCGCCAACGGCGCCGACCAGCAGCAGGACGCCCATGACGAACCATGAGTTTCCGCCGGTGCTGGCCAGCATCGGCCCGCGCGGCGCCGGGACGGCCGACGGGACCTTCGCGGGCAGCGGGGCGGGGGAGGGGAGGACCTTGGCCTGGACCGCGGGCACGCCATCGTTCGTGGGCGTGACCGTGTCGGTGGCCGGCGCAGGCGTGGGCGCAAGCACGACAGGCTTGGTCGGAGGATTCACGGCTTGCTCAGGAGCTGACGGCTTGGCCTCGGCGGCCGCGGGCTGGGTCGCGGGCTTGTCCTGCGCGTCCTCGACCTTGGCGATCGGCATCTCCGCCGGCAAGGCCAGCGCCGCTTGCAGCAACTGCTCGGAGCGCCCCGACTTCTTGGAAGCTTGAGTCCCCTGGCGGAGCGCGGGACCGGGAACCTCCTGTTGCGCAACCGCCCCGGCCCCGGCGCCGGCCTTGCTCGAGCATGAGAACTGCACGCTCACCCCCTCAGGCGTGGCGCGGACCTCGGCGGGTTCGTAGCAGCGCTGTCCCGTCGCCATGGGGATCTCCAGCTTGGTGTAAAGCGAGCGCTCGCGCGCCGTGATGGTGCGGTCGCCGCTCTGGAAGGTTTCCCTCTCGGGGGTGGTGTCGTCTACGAAGAGATAGAGCAAGCGATGCCCCGTCATGGGTCGAATGCGACCCGGCGCGATGGGCTCGGAGGTGGTCACGTCAACGGTGACGCCATCGTCGCGCGTCTGGGTGGTCACGCCGGTGATGGTGACGGCAAGGACGGGAAGCAGGGCCAGTTGGGTCAACATCAGGGTTCCTCCTCAACGTAGGCGGGCAATGCGTTCCGAGGGACTGACGATCTCGCTGATGCGGATGCCGAACTTGTCGTTGACCACCACGGCCTCGCCGCGCGCGACCAGACGACCGTTGATCAGGATGTCGAGCGCCTCGCCCGCGATCTTGTCCAGCTCGATGACTGATCCCGGGCTCAGATTCAACAGATCCTGGATGGACATGCGGGCGCGACCCAACTCGACCGAGAGATCGAGCGGCACGTCGAGCAACAGGTCGAGACGCCTTCCTTGCGCTACAGAATCGGGGGTGTTGGCTGTTTCCTCAGACATGGTTCCTCTCGCAGGTCATCGTTAGGCGGCTGCTTGCGTGGTGGGGTGAGGGGACGGGCGTGCACTGGAACGCGTAGGGGCGGCGGCGCCCGGGCGCGGGACGGCCTTCAGGATCTCGACGGCGATGCCTCCTGCGATCACCTTGGGCAGGGCGGTCATCTTGGGGCGGTCTTGCACCATGACGGGTAGAGGCGAGCCTTCGCTGGTGTTGAGCGTGACCACGTCGCCCACCTTCAGACTGAGCAGGTCGGACATGCGCAGGTGGTAGCGACCCACCTCGACGCGCAGCTCGACGTTCACCAACTCCAGCTCGCGCGCCAGGGCCTGGCCGAAGCGTTGGTCGCGCTGACCGCCCAGGCGCGGGGGCGAGCTCAAGGCCTTCTTGGCGGATTCCACCGCGGCGTAGGGTATGGCCAACATCAGACGGCCCTCGATGGGACCAGTGACCTCGAACGCGCACAGAATGGTGACGTCGCTGGGATTGGCAATGGCGGCCATGCGCGGATCGGATTCGAAACGCAACATTTGGGGCTTGAAGGGCAGCACGCTCTCCCACGAGGTGGCCATGGCTTCCGACAACAGGCCCAGCAACTGGCGCAACACCACCTGCTCCACGTGGGTCAGCTCTCCGCGCGCTTCGCTGGGCGAGGACTTGGCCTTGCGATCACCGAGCGAAGCGGCCAGCAGGGATTGGGCCAGCGGGCCTTCGATGATCACCAGGGCCAAACCATGGCCAGCGCCCAGGCTCATCACGCCCACCGCGTTCTGCCCATTGAGCAGCGAGCTGACGTCGGCGAACTTCATCAGGCTGGCCGCGGCGGCGGTCACGCGCAACTCCATGCGGGTGCGTCCCGAGAGCGTGCGACCGAAGACCGAGGCGATGCGATCGTTGATGGAATCCAGGGTGGGCATCTGCCCGCGAATGATGCGGTCTTGGCTGGTCAGATCGTAGGGGACGACGGGGCCCTGCGCGTCCGAAGAGCCATCGGCGTCAGGAGAGACCTGGCCCTCCTGAATGGCCTGCATGAGGGCTTCTATCTCATTGGGATCCAACGGTGATGCCATGGTGAAACCTGCGGGTTACTGGATGATGAAATCGGTGATGTAGATGGCGCGTATGCGCCGACCGGGGACGATCTCCTCCAAGCGCTTCATGATCGACGTTTTGGTGCGGTCGATGCCTTCGCTGCCGCGCAGCTCGTCCAGCGTGCGGTCCGAGAAGAAGGTGATGATGGAATCGCGGATATGCGGCAGGCGCGCCTGCACCACGTCGCGATCGATGTCGGCGGTCACCTCGATGTCGAACGAGACACGCACATAACGGTCCTGGTCCACGCCACGCAGTTGAATGACGAAGTTCTCCAACTTGAGGATGGGGCCTGGCTTGGCGGGGCCGCCCGCGGGGGCGCCACGCTCGCCGGCCGTGCCTTCGTTTTTCTCGACGGCGGGCGGAGTCTGGACCGGCGCGCTGGCCTGAGCCGCCGGCTTGCGCATGACCACGAACAGCACGGCGCCCATCATCAGGATGTTCATGCCCAGGATGATGAAGATCAGCTTGCTGCTACCGCCCGACTTGGGGGCAGCGGCTGTTTCTGGGGCGGCTTCTTCGTTCTGTGCCATGAGAATCTCCTGCCCACGGTTCAGCAAGCCCCGTGCCTGACCAGGTCCAAGGATTTCGCCGGGTTCCGCGTGTCATGGGACTGACGCGGACCTCTGGTCCGTCAGGATGATGGCGGGAGAGCCTTCGATGCGCTCCTCGCCCGCTCCCTCGATGCGCTCCTCGCTCGCCCTCTAAAGTTCAATGGTCGCCAGGCCGAAACAATCAGTATGGCGATGCGTTCAAGCGGGAAATTCGTGAATGAACGCCGGTGAGGTGATGATGAACAGCTCTGCGGAAGGGGCCATCGAGACCTTCGATCCCACGCCCCTGGTGCGCAAGATCGAGGAGATCGCGGTGCGCGCGGTCACCGACAGCAAGGCCATCCAGCGCAGCATGCCCGACGTGGCGGCGCACGTCCTCGAGCTGTGTCAGTTGACCCACACGGACGCCGCGCGCGTCGAGAAGGCGGTGACGAAGGATCCCTTCATCAGCGGGCAGCTGGTGTCGGTGGCCAATTCCGCCATGTTCGCGCCCCGTGTCCCCATCGTGGGCGTGCGCGACGCCGTGGTTCGGCTGGGTTTGGACAACGTGTGCGACATCGTCATGATGGTGGTCAGCAACTCCACCATGTACCGGGTGCGCGGGTTCGAGGCCGAGGTCGAAGTGCTGCGCAAACGCAGCCTGGCCGCCGCCATCGCCTCGCGGGCCATGTCCAAGCTGATGCGCACCGATCCGGCGGACTACGCCTTCCTGGCCGGGCTGATGCACGACATTGGCGAGCTGGTTCTGCTGGAGCGGGCGGCCACGCTGGGCGGGATCACGCCCCAGATGGTGGCTGACCCCAACGCGGGGCCCGTGATTCGGTCCACCATCACGCGCCTGCACACAGAGCTGGGTGCCGCCGTGTGCCGCATCTGGAAACTTCCACCGAGCGTGATCGAGTCGGCGCTCTTTCATCACAACTGCCGCAGGGGCGAGAAGCGCTTCTTGACCACCGCCTTGGTTGCGGCGTCTGACCACATCACCGACGTCATGGGGTTGGGTGAGATGCCGCGCACGCTGGACCCAAGCGACTCGTTGTTCGCGGATCTGAAGCTGTCGCCGGAGCAGGTCAAGAGCATCATGGCGGAGACCGAGAGAACGCTGCCGGCGCTCGCGGTCGGGCACTAGCGCGCGCGGTCGGCCACCAGGTTGGGCGCCCTCACGCCCAAGCGTTCCATCGCGCTCCGTATCGGCCGCTTAACGGGATCGTGACCAGCGGTCAGGAAGCTGACACGGTAGGGAGAAGGAGGAGCTGGTCTATGGGAGGGGGACAAGTCCGCGTGGCTGTTAAAGAAATCGCTCGGCAGGGCGATGACAAGAGAGCGGCACGCGGCTTGCGAAGGCAAGGAAGCACAGGAGGCCCCCCGTGAAGTCAGCAAGAGCCATCGTCCCTGTCGAAGATTACTCCCTTCCCGAGTACTCCGTTCCCGAGGAAATCGAGGTCGAGGCCACCGGCCCGAACCTCGACCAACTGGTTCGCGAGAATGCCTGTCTGAGACGCGCCTTGGCCAACAGCGGTGAAATGCGCAATCTCGCCTACCGTGATCCCCTGACCGACCTGTGGAACCGGCATGTGTTCGAGAGCCGGTTGGTCGAGGAGCTGTGTCGATCGCGCTATCGGGTGGGGAGCTGTCTCTCGATCGTGGTGGTGGATGTCCTCGGCATGACCGCCATGAACGAGGTTCATGGTCGTAGCGCAGGGGATCGTTGTCTGAAGGGTGTGGCCTGCCTGCTGCGCGAGGCGGTGCGTGACTACGACGTGGTGGCGCGCTTGGGTGGGGACCAGTTCGGCATCCTTTTGCCCGACGCCGATGTCCGAGGCGCGGCTCATGTGACGGCCCGTGTTCGTCGTTTGGTTGCCGATGCCAATGGCCGGTGGGGCCTGCCCTTGGGGGTGAGCATCGGAAGCGCCACGACCCCCGATGGCGAAACCAGCGGGAGCAACCTGCTCCGCTGCGCCGAGGTTGCCCTGCAATGCGACCAAGAGCGCCGCGAAGGGCTGATCTAGGCGGAGCCCATCGGCAAGCGCGAGGGGTTCCGTCCATCGACAACCCCAGAGCGGTCACTGCCAGTTTTTCATACGCCGGGCCCTCCTGTCGGGTGTCGGTGTTCCGACACCGACCGGGACGGGGCCGCGTTTCTCTCGGGTTTGTCGCGTCCGGGGCGTTGGACCGTCGGTTGCATGGCTACCGTTCCGAAATGACTGGGTCAGCAAGATTATGGACAGCTCTGGACCTGTGTTGGGGTGAAGTCATGCGAAAGGTCGTCTGAAGATGGGGCCGGCCGAGCACACCGCCGCGCACACCTCGCCCGAAAGCGCGGCGCGCATTCTGATTGTGGATGACGAGCTCCCGGTGCTGCATGCGGTGCGCGGGGTCATCGAGGAGATGGGGCATCAGGCGCGCGAGGCTCATGACGGGGCGCAAGCCATTTCCGCGCTGGAGGCGGAGTCGTTCGATTTGGTGGTCACCGATCTGCGCATGCCCAACCAGGATGGCTTTGCCGTGGTTCGCCGTGCGCGCGAGCTGCCTGCGCACACTCCCGCGGTCGTCCTGACCGCCAGCGCCTCCATCACCGACTGTGTCGAGGCGATGCGCGCCGGGGCCTACAACTTCCTGGTCAAGCCGCTGAACCGCGACGAGCTTCGCCGGGTGGTGAACAGCGCCTTGGCCGCGTCTCGCTTGCTGGTTGAACCGGGCGGCGAACCTGTCGAGGGCATGGCGCAACCCCAGGCCGCGCTCATCGGCGATTCGGCGGCTTTGCGCCACTGTCTCGAGTTGGTCAACAACGTGGCGCCCACCGACGCCACCGTGCTCTTGTTGGGCGAGAGCGGCTCGGGCAAGGAGGTGGTAGCACGCCTGATTCATGCGTTCTCACCTCGGGTCGGCGGTCCCTTCGTGGTGGTGGACTGCGCGGCTTTGCCCGAGGCTCTCGCCGACAGTGAGCTCTTCGGGCACGCCAAGGGTGCGTTGAGCGCCGCCAGCGAGGCCTACCTGGGGCGCTTCGTCGAGGCCGACGGCGGCACCTTGTTGCTCGACGATGTCACCGCTCTGCCCTTGTCGGTGCAGGGCAAACTGCTGCGCGTGCTGCAAGATCGCACGGTCAAGCCCGTGGGAGATGCCCGCGTCCGCATGGTCAACACCCGTGTGCTGGCCGCCACCAATCAGGATCCGCAAAGCCTGGTGCGCGAGGGGCGCTTTCGCGCCGACCTGTACTTCCGCCTCAACGTGGTGCCCATCACGGTGCCGCCGTTGCGCGATCGCACGGAGGACATCCCGCGCCTGGCCGAGCATTTCCTGACCCAGGCGTGTCGACACAGCGGCAAGAACGTCAGGTTCTCCGAGGCGGCGCTGGTGACCCTGCAACTGTACGAGTGGCCGGGCAACGTGCGTGAGTTGGAGAACATGGTCGAGCGCCTGGTCATCATGAGCGCGTGCGAGGTTATCGAGGTCAATCATCTGCCTCAGCACATCCGCACGCCATCCGCCAGCCTGGCCGCCTCCGTGGCCACAGTGGCGACGGGCGATCACATCGACCTGTCCGCCACCCTGTCGCGTATCGAGGGGACGCTGATCGCGCGAGCCATGAAAGCGGCCAACGGCAACAAGACCCGCGCGGCCGAGGCCTTGGGACTCAATCGCACCACTCTCATCGACAAACTCAAACGTGCGGGCAACGAACAGCCCGATTAGCAGGTGAATCATGTCCGTTCTCAGGTCATCGGCCCTTCATGCTCTGCAAAACGAGACCACGCTCACCCGTGATATGGCCGTGCGCGTGGAGGCAAGCGTTCTCGAGGCCATCGAGAACAACCGCTTGGAGCTGCCCACCATGCCCATCGCGGCGGCACGGGCCTTGGCCATGCTGGGCCGGGATGATTTCTCCTTCCAGCAGATCTCCACCTTGATCGAAACCGATCCCATCGTGACCGCGCGCTTGCTGCGCCTGGCCCGCAGCGCGGCCTTTGCCGGACTGTCGCGTTTCGATTCGGTGTTGACCTGCGTGACCCGCCTGGGTTCCGAGGAGCTGCGCCTGTTCTTGGTCGAGACGGCGGTTCACCACATCCTGGAATCGCGCGATCCCTGCATCGCGCAGATGTGCCGGGATCTGTGGAAGCATTCGCTCGCGGTGGCCATTCTGTCGCGCGATCTCGCCGTCGCGCTCCATGCGCTGCACCCGGACTCGGCCTACCTGGGAGGACTGCTGCACGATCTGGGGCGGCCCGTGCTGGCGGCCACCCTGTTGGACGCGGAGCAACGTCTGGCAGGGAAGCGCACCGAGAAATGGATCATGCCGTCGGCCTGGCTGGCCATCATCTCAGGCAAACACCGTAGCATCGGGGCAGCCATCGCGCGCAAGTGGGCCTTGCCGGAGAACGTGCCCGGCCTGATCCGCGACTCGGCCGCGTACGACGTAGGCGATCGTTTCGCCACTGGCAACGTGATCCTGCTGGCCGACACCTTGACCAAACGCGAAGGCCTCTACGTCGGCCCGCTCAACCCAGAGGAGATGGAAGCCCTGATCACCCAAGGCAAGCAACTGCTGAACCTGGACGACGCCCTGGTCGAGAAGATCGTCGGCGAATTGGCCGGCAAGCTGGCCAATCGGTCGTCCTGATGGAGGGATTGAGGAGGAGAAGGGATTCGAACCCTTGGCGCTCGTTAAAGCGCTACGGTTTTCAAGACCGTCGCCTTCGACCACTCGGCCACTCCTCCGGGCGGACTTACTCATAGGCAAGGATTGGCCTTCGCACAAGGGCCAACTGGCCTCCCCCCGAAGATTCCGCCATCACGAGTGGACAAATGAATCCTCGAGAAGTGTAAGTTTCGCTGGCTTCACGACATGAGAGAGCACATGGAAGACTCCACGAAAGACCGATCCACCACCAGGCCAGAGGCCGCGAGCCCGCGCGATGCGGGGTCATCACCTCGGGCGGCTTTGAGCCTGGTGAGCGACTCCTCTGGCACGGACGAAGACAAGGGGACCATGGCGATGTACGCGGCCATGCTTCCCCGCGCCCACATCCTGGGAGGCATCAAGCGACGCCACCTCGCGATGGCGGGCGGGTTCGCCCTGCTTTTGCTCGGTCTCGGGCTGGCCCGTCATCTGCCCGACCTCAAGGCGGCGTCGGCTTCCGCGGGACCTGTTACGGTCGTGGCACCTGCCGCGGCGGCTGCTGTTCCCGCAGCATCCTCCGAGACTCCCGCGCCAGCCCCGGCGGCCGCGCCCACTCCCTCTGCGCCGGCTCCGATGCCCGCGCCAGCAGTCGACCAGCCCCAGGCCGCGCCCACTCCCCCTGCGCCGGCTCCGATGCCCGCGCCAGCAGTCGACCAGCCCCAGGCCGCGCCCCAGCCAGAGCTAGCCGAGCAGGCGCCCAGCGCAGCCGCCGAATCGCACGACGTCGACGGGTGCCGCCAAGCCATCAGAAAGCGCGATGTCAAGCTGGTCAACGCGAGCTGCGAGAGCGCTTTGGGCGCCGACGCCAGCCTGGCCAAGCCGCTTCTGGCCTTCGCCAAGGCCCAGTTCGAAAAGGGCAAGCCGGCCCAGGCCGCGATCTGGGCCCGCCGGATCGCGCAGGCGAACGGTTCGCTGGCGGATGCCTACCTGATCATTGGCGCCGCCGAGCAGGAGGCCCGCCATCCTGCCGCCGCCAAGGCCGCCTACCAGCGCTACCTGGAACTGGCCCCCAAGGGCTCGTATGCCGGTGACGTGAAATCCAGCCTCGAATCGCTCTGATTCAACCTCGCCGAAGCGCGCTGCTGATTTCGATCTGGGGCATGCTGGGGGCACTCGGCGGGACGGCGCTGGCCACCGGCAAGGGGGCGCCCTCGTTGCGGCGGTCGCGTTCGCGGCGGTCCACGGGCACCCGCCAGTCGACCGGCACCGACGGCTCTTTCAGGAACTCCGCCGGGTTGGGCAGGGCCAGGGCCACGCGCAGGACTTCGTCCATGTGACCGACCGTCACGATGTGCAGGTTCTTGAGCACGCGTTTGGGGATGTCGCGCAGGTCCTTGGCATTTTCCCGGGGAACCACCACGGTCTTCATGCCGGCGCGGTGGGCGGCCAGGATCTTCTCCTTCAGGCCGCCGATGGGCAGGACGCGGCCGCGCAGGGTGATCTCGCCCGTCATGGCCACATCACGGCGGACCGGGATGCGCAACAGACCCGAGACCATGCCGGTGCAGATGGTGATGCCCGCGGACGGGCCGTCCTTGGGGATGGCGCCTTCGGGAAGGTGCAGGTGGATGTCGGCGCGCGAATAGAAGTCGCGGTCCAGGCCCAGCGAGGGCGCGCGCGAGCGGATGTAGCTCATGGCCGCCTGCGCGGATTCCTGCATGACATCGCCGAGCTGTCCGGTCAGGACCAGCTTGCCCTTGCCCGAGACGATCGACACCTCGGTGCTCAGCAGATCGCCGCCATGGGTGGTGACGGCCAGACCGTTGGTGACGCCCACCTCGTCGCCTTCCTGCTGGCGACCCTGGCGGTAGCGGGCCGGGCCCAAGTATTTGGTCAGGCGCTTGGGTGTGATCTTCCAGGTGCTGACGCTGCGGTCGGCCAGGTACTCACGCGCGACCTTGCGGCACACGCCGGCGATCTCGCGCTCCAGGCTGCGCACCCCGGCTTCTTTGGTGTAGCCGTGGATGAGCGCGCGCAAGGTCTCCTCGGGCAGGTCCAGGGTCAGCGTCTCCAGGCCGTGATCCTTCTGCTGCTTGGGCACCAGGTACTGTTGGGCGATGGACAGCTTCTCGAACTCGGTGTAGCCGGCCAGCGAAATCACCTCCATGCGGTCCTGCAGCGGCACCGGGATGCCTTGCAGGTAGTTCGCGGTGGTGATGAACATGACGTCGGACAGGTCGTAGTCCAGATCCAGGTAGTGGTCACAGAACGAGTTGTTCTGCTCGGGATCGAGGACCTCCAAGAGCGCGGCCGAGGGATCGCCGCGGAAGTCGGTGGACATCTTGTCGACCTCGTCCAGCAGGAACACCGGGTTCGAGCTGCCCGCCTTCTTCAACGACTGGATGATCTTGCCGGGTAGGGCGCCGATATAGGTGCGCCGGTGCCCGCGAATTTCGGCCTCGTCGCGCACTCCGCCCAGGGCCAGGCGCACGAAGTTGCGGCCCGTGGCCCGCGCTATCGATTGGGCCAGCGAGGTCTTGCCCACGCCGGGCGGTCCCACCAGGCACAGGATGGGTCCTTTTTGCTTGTGCACCAGCGCCTGCACCGCCAGGTACTCCAGGATGCGTTCCTTGACCTTCTTGAGGCCAAAGTGGTCCTGGTCCAGGATGCGCTCGGCCTCGATGACATCCAACTTGTCCTCGGTGCGCGTATCCCAGGGCAGGGCCAGCACCCAGTCGATGTAGTTGCGCACCACCGCGGCCTCGGCGGACACGGGGGCCATCAGGCGCAGCTTCTTCATCTCTTTCTGGACACGCGCCGCGGCCTCCTTGGACAGCTTGACCTTCTCGGCCCGCGCCTCCAGCTCGGCGAACTCGCTCTTGAACTCGTCGCGCTCGCCCGCCTCGCGCTGGGCGGCATTGATCTGCTCGTTGATGATCTGTTCTTCCTGGCGCTTTTCCACCTGGCGGCGCACGCGCGAGCGCAGCTTGCGTTCGGCCTGCAAGACTTCGATCTCGGCGCGCAGCAGCTCGCTCAGGCGCATCAGGCGTTCGGCCGGCCGAGGCATCTCCAGCAGGAGCTGCTTCTCGGTCAACTTGATCTGCATCTGCGCCGCGATGGTGTCGGCCAAGTCGCCGGGGTTGTCGATGCTGCGCACCGAGGCCAGGATCTCGGGGGCCAGGCGCTTGTCTAGCTTGACGAAGGTGGCAAAGGCGGCGTGCGCCTCGCGGGCCGCGGCCTCGGCCTCGGCCGACCATTCGGTGTCCTCCGGGATCTCCTCGACCTCGACCGCCAGGAAGCGCTCGCCGTCGACGAACCGACGCACCACCGCGCGCCGCTTGCCCTCGACCAGCACCTTGACCGTGCCGTCCGGCAGACGCAGCACCTGGATCACGTTGGCCAGGGCGTGCTTGGCTCCGTTGGAAACCACGATCT
>CAZHUY010000123.1:0-351 GCA_964535465.1 uncultured Myxococcales bacterium | reverse complement strand
GATGTCCTCGGAGGTGGGGTCGTCGGTCTGCACCCGCTGGGCCGACAGGAAGATCTCGCGGCTGTCGCTGTTCGAGGTCACCTCGCCGAGTGCCCCCAGCGACTTCTCGCGCCCCACGAACAGGGGGAGCACCATGTGGGGAAACACCACGGTGTCGCGCAAGGGCAGCAGGGGAACGCACTTGGAAACGCTCTGGTCGTGACGATCGGGCAAGGCGGCCTCTTTCTTTCCGGCGATGGCAACCGAAAGTGTCGCGATCGTATCAAGGGGGGCCCACCGCGTGAAATTTCTGGATCATTCCCCCCCGCCCCCCCGGTCAGTCGGGGCCCAGGCCAGGGGACTGCCCGTCCA
>CAZHUY010000122.1:0-18123 GCA_964535465.1 uncultured Myxococcales bacterium | reverse complement strand
GCCGCGGCTCCTGCGGAAGCGGCCACAGCGCCGGCAGCCACCGTGGCCGAGGCGCCTCCCGCGGCGGAGGCACCGGCCGCCGCCGAGCCCGTGGCGGCTCCCCCCGCGGCTCCCCCTCCTGCGCCCGCGGCGACTCCCGAGCCCGCTCCAGCGCCCGCGCCGGCAGCGGCTGAGGAAGAGGAAACGGAAGTGGCACAGCCTGGTCAACCCGCCACGCCGAAGCGCAAGCGAGCGGGCACGGCCCAGCTCGGCCTCTCCCCCGAGGCTTCCATGATCTCCGGGCCCTCGGCCCCCACGGTCGAGGAAGCGCCGGTCGCCGAGGACTGGGGCTTCAAGTTCCACGGCTACTTCCGTGGTCCTCTCCGCTTGAGCTTCAACAAGATCGACGGCCACAAGGCGGTTCGTTCACCGCCCGTGACCCCGGATCTCAACTACACGGTGTGGACCTACACCAACAACAACCCGGGCCCCTGGGCCGAGTTGCTCTTCCAGTACGGCAACAACCGCGCGGTCATGACCGCCGCCCTGGCCAGCTACAACATCACCTCTGGTAGCTGGCGCGAGCTGCAGGACCAGCTCGGTATCGACCGCGCCTTCCTCACCCTCAACTTCCCCGATGCGCTCGGCGATCTGGGCAAGCTGACCTTGAACGTCGGCGTGTTCTCGAACCGCTACGGCGCCATGGGCAAGTACGATGCCGGTGCCTACGAGACCTACATGATCGGTCGTACCCGCATCGCGGGCATCACCCCCACCGTCGACCTGGACGTCATGGACGATCTCAAGCTGGTCGTCGAGGGCGGCGTCGGCGGCAAGATGGACGTGCAGCAGTGGCGGATGTACCCGTACACCTCTTGGCAGCCCTTCCCTGGCAAGGCCCAGCAGGGCACCACGCTGCTGGCCCACGGTCACATCGGCGCCATCTTCAGCAACATGCTGACCGCCACCCTCCACCTCATGTACACCTGGACCTGGGATTACGAGCGAACCAAGTTGAACGGAGAGAAGGACATCGAGGGCGTCAATCCCGAGGACAACGTCTGGGGCACGACGGATCGGGGCGGCACCAAGAGCATCAACAAAGGGGACGGCAGCATGCGCATCATCGGCTTCGACCTGAAGCTGGATGGCGGCTGGATGGGCGATGGCTACATCGGCTTCTCGAGCATCAAGTCCAAGAACGTCCACGTGCTTCAGGACACCATCGAGGTCCTGCACTCCCAGGGCGGCACCCAGTTCGGCAACAACTACCTGGGCGACAGCGGCAACGGCACGGTCAACAGCCTGGGCTTCCAGTACACCTTCAGCCTGGCGGCCTTCATGATGCGACCGCAGGCGTGGTGGGGCCAGGGTGCGGATCTCACCCTGCAGCTCTTCGGTATCTACACCTGGATCACCGGAACGGGCGACGTCCCGGGTGACGCGTATTTCGCTGGCATCACCGGCCCGGATGGCCTCGGCGAGAAGAAGCTGAAGCTCGGCGGGACGCTGCTCTACACGCCGCTCCCGGTGGTCTCGGTGGGTCTTCGCGTGGACCACGTGCAACCCAACCTGGACAACGCCACCCACACCTTCACCGTGTTCTCTCCGCGCATCATCCTGCGCACGGAGTTCGTGACCCACGAGATGATCACGTTCCAGTACCAGTATTACAACTACGGTAGTTGGTACAACAAGGACTTCAACGACATCGCCGGCCCCGGGAACAAGATGCCCAAGGGCATGCCCCGCCCTGGACTTCCCTATCCTTACGGCCAGGCCGGCAACCTGTGGGATGCAGGTCAGGTCGACAAGCACACCTTCACCATCGCCGCCAGTATGTGGTGGTAGTCGTTGCGGCTGATTAGCCCTTCGTTATCTTGTTCGTTCCTCTTGCCTCTGGCGGTCGGTTGCGCGCCCATCAGCGCGCCGGCCGTGCCGCCAGGGGTCGGGTCAGGAAGCAGTACCGGCAGCCAGCTTGGCGTTGGCGCCGAGACCAAGAACCTCGCGGCTTCCGACCCGGTTTCGATCGCCAAGACACCCGTAGATGAAAAGGTCAGCGCGCCGCGGACGTCGTCGCAAACGGCGCCCGCGGCGGTGCTGGTGAACCAGCTCGGTTACCTGCCGGGCATGGTCAAGCTGGCCACGGTTCGCACCAGCGAGAACACGCCGCGAACCTGGCGCTTGCTGGACAGCGCCGGCAAGGAAGTCCTGTCGGGACAGACGCAGGTGGCGGGAACCGATGAGCTGGCCGGGGACACGGTGCACGTCGTCGATTTCACCGCGTTCACCCAAACGGGTCGCGGGTTCACCCTGGTGGTGGGCCAGGACGCCAGCCACCCCTTTGACGTCGCGCCGGACCTGTACCGCCGGCTGAAGCACGACGCGCTCGCTTTCTTCTTCCACAACCGCAGCGGCATGGAGATCGCGATGCCCTACGCGGGAAAGCCGGAGTGGGCACGGCCCGCCGGTCATCTCTCCGACAAGAGCGTCCCCTGCGCGCCCGACGCGGGCTGCGACTATCGCCTGGACGTGGCGGGCGGTTGGTACGACGCCGGCGACCACGGCAAGTACGTGGTCAATGCCGGCATCACGGTGTGGACGCTGCTCAACCTTTACGAACGAACCAAGTTCCTGGGCCGCTCGCTCGACCAACTTGGCGATGGCCGCCTGAACATCCCCGAGAATCGCAACGGCGTCTCCGACCTGCTCGATGAGGTTCGCTGGGAGATGGAGTTCCTGCTCAAGATGCAGGCCCCCAGGGGCGCCCAGGCCGGGATGGTCCACCACAAGATCCACGACAAGGAATGGACCGGACTGGGTCTGGCCCCGCACGAGGACCCCAAGGAGCGCTATCTGTACGCGCCCAGCACCGCGGCCACGCTCAACCTCGCGGCGGTGGCCGCGCAAGCCGCCCGCGTCTGGAAAACCATCG
The DNA here is from genome assembly GCA_964535465.1 of uncultured Myxococcales bacterium. Taxonomy (GTDB): domain Bacteria; phylum Myxococcota_A; class Polyangia; order Fen-1088; family Fen-1088; genus Fen-1137. Next base: position 15,209 of record CAZHUY010000122.1, on the reverse strand, counting down.
ATAACAAGTTCTCGGCCAGGTGTCTGCGGGCCGCCGAAAAGGCGTGGAAGGCCGCCGGGCGCAACCCCGCCGTGCTCGCCGCCTCCGCGGGCGTGGGCGGGGGCCCCTACGACGACAAGAAGCTGGACGACGAGCTCCACTGGGCGGCGGCCGAGCTGTTCATCACGACCAAAAAGCCGGAGTACCGAAAGGCGCTCGCGGCCTCGCCGTATTACTTGAAGGTGGCGCCGCGCCTGCCCGCGGGACCCGAGGACGGCATCGCCTCGGCCATGACCTGGCAGGATGTGGCGTCCCTGGGCACCATCTCGCTGGCCGTGGTACCCAATTCCCTGGGACCCGATGCGGTCAAGGACGCACGGACAGCCCTCAAGAATGCCGCCGATGTCTATCTGAACGTCATGCGGACGCGCGGATACCGCGTTCCCGTGGACTACGGCAAGACCGGCAAGGCCCCATGGGGCTCGACCTCTTCCCTGCTCAACAACCTGCTGGTGCTGGGCCTGGCGCATGATCTCTTCGGCGGCCAGGACTACCTGGGAGCGGTGGCCGCCGGGATGGACTACCTCCTGGGACGCAACCCACTGGACCAGAGCTACATCACTGGCTACGGCTTCCGTCCCTTGCGCAACCCCCATCACCGCTTCTGGGCCCACCAGGCCAACCCCAAGTACCCCTCGCCCCCACCCGGCTTGGTTTCCGGAGGCCCCAACTCGAGCCTTCAGGATCCGTATGCCCAGGGCGCGGGACTGCCGGGCTGCGCCCCCGAGAGGTGCTTCGTCGACCACATCGAGTCCTGGTCCACCAACGAAATCGCCATCAACTGGAACGCCCCGCTCGCCTGGGTGCTGGCCTTCCTGGATGAACAGGCGGGCGGCGCGGCAAGGCCGTCGGGCAAGAAGTAAGAGACCCCGAACGCGATAGAGCCTTTGGGATCGGGACCGTCCCGCACGCGCGGTCGCGAACGACTCCCAGGTGGCCAGGTTGTTCCCGTGGCAGGTCGAAGACTCGCGCAATTTCCCGCTCCAAATCAGGGGCTGTCGGGGTATAAGTCCTGCAACAGCCACTCACCTCAAGGGAGTACCATGAGCGCGCAGAAAATCGTCCGCCTCTGGCCTATTCGATACCTCATCCTGGGAGCCGCCGGCTGGCTCCTCTCCGCCATCCCGACCACCAGCTTGGCGGCGCCAGTCGACCAGGAAGCCGTGGCCGAGGTCGTCCGCCTGAACAAGGAAGCCAGGACTTTCTTCGACGGCATGGAATTCGACATGGCCGAGCAGAACCTGAAGAAGGCCCTGCAGATCGGCGATGCGGCGGAGCTGGGCGACCACGTGGTGATGGTCGGGACATACGGAAATCTGGGTGTCCTCTACGCCACGGGCCTGAAGAACGAGGCCGAGGCCGTGGCGCATTTCAAGAAGGCCCTCGAGTTGCGACCCGACTACGTTCCCAGCAAGGAGCTGAGCAGCCCCGAGGTCAAAGAGCTTTTCCAGCGTGCCAAAGCCGACGTGGAGGCCTCTCCGCCGTCGGCCATCCCCAACGTGGAGGAAACCCCGGCAGAGACGACGGCGGGTCAGCTCAGTTGTCCGGTTGCCGACACCGCGACCACCGGCACACCGCTGAAACTGCGCTGCGTGGCCGAGAGCGCGCTCGGCGCCAAGGACGTTCTCGTCTATTACCACGCGGGAACCAACTCCAAGTTCCGCTCCCTGAAGATGAAGGCCGAATCCACCGCGGATGGCACACCCAGTTGGACGGCGGCCCTGGCCCCCGACGCGCTCTCGGACGAGCAACTCTTCCTCTACTTCGAGGCGCGCAACCGCAAGAGCAAGGTCGTTGCCACCGTCAACAGCTCCAGCAACCCCATCGTGGTCGGCATTCGCGCCAGCCAGCCCTCCATCTCCGAAACCAATGAGGACGAGGAGCAGGGAGAATCGGACGGCATTCCCTTGTGGTTCGGCTTCGGAATCGGAACCGGGTACGGCTACGCTGGCAGCGATCCCGAGTCCTACAAACCCTACATCGTCGACTTCCAGCACGGCGCGGCCCCCGCCAAGCTCTTCCACCTCACGCCGGAGGTCGGCTATTTCTTCTCGCCCAATTGGTCCGTGTCGCTGCAGGGGCGACTTCAAATGATGCAGCAGTGGAGCCCGAAGACCGCCAAGGGCGCCATCGCCTTCTTGGCACGCCTCCAGTACTTCACCAACGGCGAGACCTTCCGCTTCTACGGCGGCGCGGTGTTGGGCGGCGGCGAAGGTTTCCGCCTGGTGGTTCCCGATGTGCGCACCAAGGATTACCACCTGGACAAGGTCTCCACGACGGTGAGAGGCGGTCCGGTGGTGGCCGGGGCCACGGCGGGCCTCGCCGTCAACCTGAGCGACAGGTGGAGTTGGATCCTGGAGACCAACGCCCTCATCGGCTTCCCCGATGTGTCCATGGTCGCGGATTTCAACACCGGCATTCGCTTCAGCCTGTGATGCAGCGGGGGTAGCGTCACGCGCGCACGCCCCCTGCTTGTGGCCCGGCCACCCTGTCGTGTAGAGTCCGGTCCCTCATGGCCGACACCAGCACGAACACCTCGGTGGAATCACAACCCGACCGCGCGGCACCCAAGAAGATTCACCATCCCGCGCTTTGGGTTCCCACGTCCTATATGGCGATGGGTTTCGTGCTCAGCTCCGTCACGCTGAGCACCAACTTCGCGTTCAAGAACCTTGGACTGCGAAACAGCACCATCACCATGTTGGCTTCGGTGCTGACCCTGCCCTACGTCTTCAAGTTCCTGTGGGCGCCGCTGCTCGAGATGTACAAGACCAAGCGGTACTGGGTGGTGCTCATGCAGTTCGGCATCTCGGTGGGACTGGCCTTGTGTGGCCTCGCCTTGCACCTGCCCTCGTGGTTGGCCGCGTGTTTCGCCGCCTTGATGATGTGCTCTTTCCTGGGCGCCACCATGGATGTGGGCACCGACGGCGTGTACGTGACCACGCTGAACGCCAAACAGCAGGCCGGATTCGCCGGCATTCAAAGCATGGCCTGGACCGCGGGCCCCTTGATCGCGACCGGCGCCCTGGTTCCGGTGGCGGGCATTCTGCACAACCGCTACGGCTACACCTGGCAGATCGCCTGGGGCTACGTGTTCATCGCCGCTGGGGCTTTCTTGGCGCTGGTGGGCTTCTGGCACAGCCGCATCCTTCCCGCCGGAGAACGGACGGTCACGCGAGACCGAGGCACCAACCCGGGGTTCGGCGATGCCTTCCGCACCTTCTTCCAGAAACAATTCATCTGGCGGATGCTGGCGCTGGCCTTCTTCTATCGCTTCGGCATCTATCTGCTCGAGAAGGTGGGCAACGTCTTCCTGATTGCCTCGCGCGCGGAGGGCGGCCTGGGCATGACCAACGAAGCGGCCGGGGCCATCGTGGGGACATGGGGCTCGGCTGCTTTTCTGGCCGCCAGCGTTCTGGGCGGCATCACCCTGGCCAAGATCAACCTCAATCGATGGACCCTTCTGCTCTTCTGCGCGCTCATCAACGTGCCCAACCTGACCTTCTACTGGCTGGCCGCGTCCCTACCCTCGGCCGACAGTTTCTGGCTCATCACCGCCATCATCTGCATCGAGAAGTTCGGCTACGGCTTCGGGGCCGTGGCCCACATGTACTACATGATGCGCCAGATCGCGCCGGGCCCCTATAAGACGGCGCACTACGCATTCGCCACCGGCACCATGGGCCTGACCAACTTCTCGTGCGGCTTCATCAGCGGCAAGTTGCAGGAGATGGTGGGCTACCAGACCTTCTTCCTCATCGTCCTCATCTGCGCCATTCCTGGCTTGTTGGCTGCCTACTTCGCTCCCTTCGTGCACAGCATGAAGGACGAGCCGGCCAAGAGCTGAGCGTCATCTCTCGAGGCCTCCGGCGAGGCCTCCCCTTCGTCGCCGCTCCTTTTTGCGTCGAGACACCACGTGTCCGTCCCGAAGCCTCTGCGAAACACGTAGGGAGTGTTGGCTGTTGGACACACGCCTCAGCCAATTACGTCATATCGAGCAAGATGTTTGGCAGACTTTCATGGCGGAACTGTGATATTGCCAACGCCGACGAACGCCCCCCTGGCGCACGTTGGAGCTTCCCTGGACATGAGCACTTCCCACCTCGTCATGATCATCGCCCCGGTCGCAGCGGCGCCGCTCTTCGACTTCACCACCGGCTTCTACGACGCGGCCACCTCCATCGCCTCCATCGTCTCGTCGCGCGTGCTCACCCCATCCAAGGCCGTGCTGTGGGCAGCGTTCTTCAACTTCGTCGCCTTCGCCATCTTTGAACTGCAGGTGGCCAACACCATCGGCAAGGGCATCGTCGATCCCAGCGTGGTGGACATGGCGGTCATCATGGGGGCGCTGGGCGGGGCCATCGTGTGGAACCTGCTGACCTGGTGGTGGGGCCTTCCCTCCAGCTCGTCGCACGCGTTGGTGGGCGGCCTGATCGGGGCCGGTGTCTCCAAGGCCGGGCTGGGGATTTTGGGCTGGACCAAGATCGGGATGACCGCGGCTTTCATCTTCGTCTCGCCGCTCATCGGCTACCTGGCCTCCGCGTTCATGATAACCGTGCTCTCGTGGCTCCTGCGCAAACAGACCCCGGGTCGGATCGACAAGTGGTTTCGTCGTCTGCAATTCATCTCCGCCGCCAACTTGAGCCTGAACCATGGTGGCAACGACGCGCAGAAGACCATGGGCATCATCGCCGTCCTGCTCTACTCGGAAGGCATGCTGGGGCCCACCTTCCCCGAAATGAAGGACTTCCCCCTGTGGATCGTCATGTCGTGCTACGCGGCCATGGGCCTGGGCACGATGGCGGGTGGTTGGAGAATCGTGAAAACCATGGGCATGGGACTGACCAAGCTGCGCCCCTTCAGCGGCGTCTGCGCCGAGACAGGCGGCGCCGCGGCCATCTTCACCGCCACCCTGCTGGGCATCCCGGTGTCCACCACCCACACCATCACCGGCGCCATCGTGGGCGTGGGCTCGGTCTCGAACCCGGGCCGCGTGCGCTGGGGCGTGGCGGGCCGCATCGTCTGGGCTTGGGTCTTCACCATCCCGGCCTCGGCAGCCATCGCGGCCTTGAGCTACGCCGTGGTCACCCACCTGGGCGTCTAGCCGCCCGCTAGGCCGCCAACCGGCTTGCCTTTACGGCATCGGGTTGTGATAGAAGCCGGCCATGAGTCAGGTAACACGCGCGCTCGTTTCCGTTTCCGACAAGACCGGTGTGGTGGATCTCGCCCGCCGGCTGGCCAAGCTGGGCGTCGAGATCCTCTCGACCGGCGGAACGGCCAAATCGCTGCGCGAGGCTGGCGTGGCCGTGCGTGACGTCAGCGACTTCACCGGGTTCCCCGAGATGCTCGACGGCCGGGTGAAGACCCTGCACCCGCGCGTCCATGGCGGCATCTTGGGCCGCCCCACCCCCGAGCATCAGAAGCAGATGAAGGAGCACCACATCGATCGCATCGATCTGGTCGTGGTGAACCTCTACCCCTTCCGTCAGACCGTGGCGCGCGGCGCGGCCTTCGAGGAGGTCATCGAGAACATCGACATCGGCGGGCCCGCCATGGTGCGCTCGGCGGCCAAGAACCACGAGCGTGTGGCTGTGGTGGTCGACCCGCGCGACTACGATCGCGTGATGAGCGAGATCGAGAGCAAGGGCGAGGTCTCGCACGGACTGCGCTTCGAGCTCTGTCGCAAGGCCTTCGCCCACACCGCCGCCTACGATGGCGCCATCGCCAGTCACCTGGGCCGCCTGGCCGACAACGGCAGCGTGCAATCCGACTTCCCCGCCACCATGCACCCCTCGCTCACCCTCGCGCGCGTGCTCCGCTACGGCGAGAACCCGCACCAAAAGGCGGCCTTCTATTCCTGGGACGCGCCCTCGGGCATGTCGCTGGCCAGCGCCGAGGTCCTGCAGGGCAAGGAGCTCTCCTACAACAACCTGATCGATCTCGACGCGGCCATGAAGCTGTGCGCGGAGTTCGAAGTACCCGCCGCCTGCATCATCAAGCACACCAACCCGTGCGGCATCGCCGTATCCGACAAGGGCATCAGCGAGGCCTTCCGTTTGGCCAAGGAGACCGATCCGGTGTCGGCTTTCGGAGGCATCGTGGCCTTCAACCGCACGGCGGACGCCGAAGTGGCGAACATGATGGGCGAGGGCTTCCTCGAGTGCGTGGTCGCCCCCGACTACACGCCCGAGGCGCTGCAGATCTTCGCCACCAAAAAGAATCTCCGCCTCTTGCGCGCGAAGCTGGCCCCGGGCGCCGTCGGCCAGTTGGACGTGAGGGCCATCTCCGGCGGCATGCTGGTGCAATCGAGCGACATCACGACCTGCGCCGCCTCGGCGGGCAAGGTGGTCTCCAACCGCCAACCCACCACCCAAGAACTGGCTGACCTCGACTTCGGCTGGCGCGTGGCCAAGCACGTGAAATCCAACGCCATCGTGTTCGTGGGCGGCGGTCGCACGCTGGGCGTGGGCGCAGGCCAGATGTCGCGCGTGGACTCGGTCAAGCTGGCCGTCTCCAAAGCGCGCTTTCCCCTGACCGGCTCGGTTCTGGCTTCCGACGCCTTCTTCCCCTTCCGCGACGGCATCGACGAGGCTGCCAAGGCCGGGGTCACCGCCGTGATCGAGCCAGGGGGCTCGGTACGCGACGCTGAAGTGATCGCCGCGGCCAACGAGCACAACATCGCGCTCGTCTTCACCGGAGAACGCCACTTCCGACACTAGCCCGCTCCCTTCACTCCCACGACAAGGAGCCCAGCATGAGTCGTCACTGGACAATCGGAGGCCCGCCCCCATCGGACGAAACCCGTGACGATGATGAGCAGCCCGAGGTCCGCCCCTGGCAGCCCGGGGTGGCGTCGCCGCCGGTGGTGCGCACGCCGCAGTTCATGTTGGGGGGCCGGCTGGCGGCGGTGCGCGAGCCGCGTTTCATGCGCCGGATTCTCCCGAGAATCATCGAACCCGAGACCGAGAAAGGCGAAGCCGCGAACCGGTCAGAAATCAATCATGGGAAATAGGATTCTGTTGGTGGGTTCGGGCGGCCGCGAGCACGCCCTTGCCTGGAAGCTTCTGCAAAGTCCGCTGTGCGATGCCTTGCTGGTCGCCCCCGGCAATCCCGGCATTGAAGCCTTGGGAAACGGCCCCGGGCCCGGCGCCGGCAAGATCAGGCTGGCGTCCGTGAGAGCGGACGCGGTCGCGGATCTGGTGGCGCTGGCCGAACGCGAGCGCATCGACTTCGTGGTGTGTGGCCCCGAGGCCGCGCTGACCCAGGGCCTGGGCGATGCCTTCCTCGCCAAGGGCATCGCCTTCTTCGGTCCCTCGCGGGCCGCGGCGGAGATCGAAGGCTCGAAGCAATTCGCCAAGGATCTGATGAAACAGGCCGGTGTTCCCAGCGCGGCCTACGGCAGCTTTGCCGATGTGGCCGCGGCCGAAGCCTTCATCGATAGCCAGCCGGGCGACGTGGTGGTCAAGGCCGACGGTCTGTGCGCGGGCAAGGGCGTGGTGGTGGCGTCGTCGCATGATGAGGCCAAGGCCGCGGTTCGCGCGATGCTGGCCGATCGTTGCTTCGGCGAGGCGGGCGCCCGCGTGATTATCGAAGAGCGGCTCACCGGGCGTGAGTGCTCGATGATGGCCCTGTGCGACGGCACGCGCTTCGTCCTGCTGGCCACCGCCGAGGATCACAAGGCCGTGCTCGACGGCGATCGCGGACCCAACACGGGTGGCATGGGCGCCTATTCGCCCTCACCCCTGGTGGACGACGCCCTGACCGAGCGAATCGCCAAGACCATCTTCGCACCCACGGTGGCGGCCATGGCCCACATGGGGCGTCCATTCTGCGGCTTGCTGTATGGTGGCCTGATGCTGACCCCGGATCGCGGCCCCATGGTCATCGAATGGAATTGCCGTTTCGGTGATCCCGAGACGCAGGTGGTGTTGCCGCGCATGCAGGACGATCTGTTGCCCTGGTTGCTGGCCGCCGCCCAGGGTCGCTTGCCCCAAGGCACGCCGACCTGGGCTCCAGGACTCGCGGTGTGCGTGGTCCTGGCGGCCGAGGGCTACCCCGGCAAGGTGCGCAGCGGAGACGCCATCACGGGTCTGGCGAACAACGGTCAACTCTCCGGCACAGACGCCGACCTGCTGGTCTTCCACGCGGGCACCAAACGCGCCGGCGGTTCTCTGGTGACCGGCGGGGGGCGCGTGCTGGGCATCACCGCGCTGGGCGCCGATCTCGATTCGGCCCGCGCCAGGGCCTATGCCGGTATCGACCGCATATCCTGGCCCGGCATGCACTATCGCAAGGACATCGGACTACGAGGGAAAACATGAGCGCGAAGCTAGGAAGTGACGTCGCCATCCTGATGGGTTCCAAGTCGGACCTGGAGATCATGAAGCCCGCGGCCGAAACCTGCCGCAGGTTGGGTCTGAGCGTGGACGTGCGTGTGCTTTCGGCCCATCGCACCCCCGAGCACACGGCGGCCTATGTGCGCGACACCGCCCATGCGGGCACCAAGGTCTTCATCTGCGGCGCGGGCGGGGCGGCCCATCTGGCCGGCACCGTGGCGGCCCACACCACCCACCCGGTCATCGGCGTTCCCATCGCCTCGGGCAGCCTGCAGGGCATGGATGCCCTGCTGTCCACGGCCATGATGCCCCCGGGAATCCCGGTGGCCACCGTGGCCATCGGCGGCGCGGAGAACGCCGGCCTCTTGGCCGCGCAGATCATCGCGCTGGGTAATCCCGAAGTGGCCAAGGCCCTGTCGGCTGAACGTGAGGCGCGTCTGCGCAAGGTGCTGGAAGCCGACGCAGAAGTGCGCGCCAAGTGGTAGAGGTCGGCGCCGCAGCCTCGGCCATAACCGCCGGCCAGGTGGTTGCCTACCCAACAGAGACCTACTATGGCCTCGCGGTCGACGCCCTCGACGAGCAGGCGCTCGCCCGGCTGGCCGCGCTCAAGGGTCGCGGGGCCGAGAAAGCGTTCTCCCTCCTGGTGGCCCATCGGGGCATGCTCTCGCAGGTGTGCGGCCATATCTCCGACCTGGCCGAGAGCCTGATACGCCAGCACTGGCCGGGGCCGCTGACCCTCGCCCTGCCCGCCCGTCCTGGCCTGCCCGCCAGCATCGTCTGCGACGGCTTCGTCGCGGTCCGCATGTCCCCCCATCCCTTGGCGCAAGCCTTGGTCGGCGCGGTGGGGCGGCCCATCACCGCCACCAGCGCCAACCCCGCGGCTGCGGCCCCACCCTGCACGGCCAGCGCGGTGGCCGCGTATTTCGCAGCCTCCGACTGTTTGATCCTCGACGGCGGTACGACCCCCGGTGGCCGCCCCAGCACCTTGGCGCGCGTGAGCGGGGATCGCCTGGAAATCCTGCGCGCGGGCGCCGTGGCGCTGACCGGCTCGTCCGTCGGCTAGCGCGCGGAAAGGTGCCTGCACCCGAAAGCTTTCACCCGTCAGGGTTCGAGACTAGACTCGACGGCCATGATGCAACGGCTCGGATTGGCGCTGATGCTCTCTGGCCCGATTCTCGGCTGCCTTCTCAAGATCGACTGATCGGCGCGATGGAACGTTTTCTCTGGATCTGCCTCGCGGGGGCGCTCGGAACCGGGACGCGCTACCTCATCGGCCTGTGGGCGGGACAGCGGCTGGGCGCGACCTTTCCTTGGGGCACGCTCATCGTGAACCTGACGGGATGTTTCCTCATCTCGTTCATCATGTACTTGGGGCTCAACCTGGCGAACTTTTCGGCCACTCTGCGCCTGGCCCTGACCACCGGGTTCCTCGGTGGCTTGACCACCTATTCCAGCTTCAACTATGAAACCACCAGACTGATGCACGATGGGGCGCCCGGCATGGCCCTGGTCAATCTGGGTGTCACCCTGGTGGGCTGTTTCGCCAGCGGGGTGCTTGGCTTGTTCTTGGCTCGACGGCTCATCGGATAGGGGAGGATCACATGCGTGTTCTGCAAGGTGAGCGCACCTTGGTGCGTATCTTCGTGGGCGATTCGGATCAATGGCACCACCAGTCTCTGCACCGGGCGTTGCTGGAACGGCTGCGAGCCGAGGGGTTTGCCGGAGCCACGGTCATGCACGGGCTCGCCGGCTTTGGCGCGGCCAGCGTGATCCACACGGCGCACCTGGTGGATCTCTCCGACGACCTGCCGGTGATCATCGAGGTCGTCGATGACGACCAGCACATTGAAACGCTGCTGAAGATCCTGGACGAGATGCTCCAGGGGGGCGCCCTGGTGACCATGGAGAAGGTGAACGTGGTCAAGTACGCCGCAGGCAAACCCAAGGCATAGCGCAGCTCATCAACGCGCCGATGCCCACCGGGCACGGGTTGGCGAGGAGTGAGAGATGGCTTAGCCCTCGCAGCACCTGAGCCGAAAGGCCAGGAGGAGCACCAGCCATGCGCGACGCGGTTTTCTGCGACTATTTAAGTACTTCAGATTACTAAAATTGCGGCGATATAATTGATATGAGGTTTTCTCTCTCCCTGGCCGCCGTGCTCGCGCTGTTCTTGGGCGCGTCCCAGCCGGCCTGGGCTTGGGAAGACTACGAAACGGGCGAAGCCGCGCTCAATGTCACCGTGCCCGCCGCGCCTCCTTCGCCCGAGCCCTTGCGCATGTTCGCCCTCATGGCCGACGTGGGCGTCCCCGATGGCCTGATCGGCTCGCTGGTCTTCCGCCCCTGGAGCTGGGTGCGTCTCTCGGGAGGAGGAGGGACCAACAGCATCAGCAAGGGTTGGCGAACCGGGGTGACCTTTCTGCCCTTTGTCGCCGGACCCAGCGCCAGCTTCGAGTACGGCCGCTACACGGAAGGCAACGCCAATCCTCTCGCCAAGAAATTCATCGGAGGCAGCTTCGATGGCAGCCCCCTGCTGGAGAAGGTGGGCTACGAATACCTGAACGCGCACCTGGGTCTGGATTTCGGCTCACGCCGGGTCGTCTTCTTCGTGCACGGCGGTGTGACTCTCATGCGCAGCCGCATTCGCAACGTGGAGGTGGCGATTCGCGATTCAACGGGAGAATCCACCAAAACGGTCGGCGTCACCGAGGTGCGGGTGGGCGGTGATCCCAAGGTCAAGGCCATCGGCTCGTCCGTGAAGCTGGGGCTCATCGTCTACATCTTGTGAAGCCATGAAGAAGTGCCTGTTCATTCCCCTCATCGCGATCCTGAGCCCCGCTTGCGTGCTTTCGGCCGAGGCTGACATGTCCGATGTCGAAGTCACGCAACGCGACATCCGGATGCCCGGTGTGAACGTGCACAGGTCGGTCTCGGACGTCTCCATCACGAGCCAGTTCACCTTCACCGCTTCGAACAGCGCATGGGCCAAACGCATGAATTCGGAGGTCGTGGCCTATAGGGTGCAGGTGACCAGCAGCAAGCTGCCCAATCTGGATTTCGTTCGTACCGCGACCCTGACCATGACCGACCTGGAGACCGAGGGCCAGAACACCATGATCGTCGACTACCAGCGCGCGCCAGATGCCCCGTCCAGCGCGGTCCTGGATGTGAGCCCCGTGGAGCCGATCGACGTCACCCAGCTCTGGTCCGCGGAAAAGACCATTATTGAACTGGCCCTGTCGGGGGACATGCCCCCAGACGACTGGTTCGTCGACCTGACGCTGAGCCTGGCAGGGAAGATCGCCTTCAAGTACTAGCAATCGTTGGACGATCCCGGAGCGACGTCTTCGCGAGCGAAACGACTGGCAAACCCCGCCGCGTTGCGTTGATTCATTTTTGGACGATTCTGATCCGTTCGTCGCCACATATATTGAAAGACAGACGCCCAATTTTTCGGGATTAGAATCCATGCAAAGTCTGGAGGCTCCCATGCGTACCAAGCACCTTCCGGTTCTTATGCTTAGCTTTGCTTTTGGGATCGCAGGCTGTGGGTCGGACGAGGGAACAACTGAGGTGGGAGGTGACGTCGCTGGCAACACCGGATCAAGTCAGACCGGAGGCACCACCGCCAAAGCCTCGTCGAGCGACAGCGTTCCCACGAGCAGTGGCGGCTCCGAAGGTGGCAAGAGCTCGACCACGCCTAGCGCTGGCGGATCATCGGCGACCAACCCCGGCGGGGGCGCATCCAGCCAGCCTCCCAGCAGCACTGGCAAGGGAGGCCAAGGCGGTACTTCGGCCAAAGGGGGCACCACGAGCAGCAAGACCTCTGCCGGCGATTCCTCTGGCGGCCGCAGCAGCAGAGCGGGCCGCACCGCAGGGGCCGGCGGCACGTCGACCGCAAGTGGCGGGACCAACACCGGCGGTAGCTCGAGCGGAACCAGCACAACCCCCTCTACCGGCCCCATCGACTGCGATGCGGCCATGCCGACCAGCGGTGGCACGCAACACTGCGGAAGCTACCGGACGGGCAAGGCCGGCACCCAAAACTGGGAGCTCTGGTCGAACCAATACAACGGCAACGCCTGTATCACGTACTACAGCACCCCGGCCTTCAGCGCCAAATGGAGCAACAACAACGACTTTTTGGCGCGTGTCGGGATCGAATGGGGTGGCAAGACCATCGCCAACTTGGGCACCATCACCGCTGACTTCACCGTCAAGAAGTCGGGAACCTACGGGGGCTACTCGTACATTGGTATCTACGGTTGGGCGACGCAGCCGTGCACCGAGTACTACATCATCGATGACTCGATGAAAGGGATGCCATTCAGTCCCTGGAACATGCAACAGAAGGGATCGGCCGTCATCGACGGCGAGACCTACAAGTTCTACTCGGGCCAGTTCGGTGGAACCGGTGGCTCGCGCTGTACCACCCCCTTTACGCAAAACTGGAGCATCCGTCAGAAGGCTCGCTCATGCGGCACCATCACCATCAGCAAGCACTTCGAGGAGTGGAAGAAGGTGGGCATGGGTATAGACAACATCCTCGAAGCCAAGGTCCTGGTCGAGTCGGGCGGCGGCACAGGGAGCGTCGAGTTCCCCATCGCGAGCGTGAAGGCGGTCAAGTAGCCCCATAGTCCCTCATCCCAAGGCGGTCGCTCGCGAGGGCGGCCGCTTTGTTTTTGTGGGCTTGCTTGTCCCCGGCTGGCGATCCACTCTGGGGGCTGCCAGCAGAACCACGCAGGAGGAACCATGATCGGCATCATCGGAGGCACCGGACTCGGCGACGCGCTCAGCACCGTCGGAAAGTGCAAGCAGCACGATATCGACACGCCCTTTGGCCGTCCCTCGGCGCCGATCCTCACCACCGACATCAACGGGATCGAGGTGGCCCTGCTCTCGCGCCACGGCGAGGGGCACTTGTTCAACCCCAGCAGCGTCCCCTACCGCGCCAACATCTTCGCCCTAAAGGATCTGGGCGTGACCCGCATCATCGCCAGCGGGGCCTGCGGCAGCTTGCGCGAAGAGATGGCGCCGCGCGATCTGGTGCTCCCCGATCAGGTCATCGATCGCACCTTCCGCCGGCCCAGCACCTTCTTCGACGACATGGCGGTGCACGTGGAGATGGCCTCGCCCTTCTGCCCTGCCCTGCGCGCCGCCCTGGCCAAGTCGGTGCGCACCATCTCATGCAAGGTTCACGAGCGCGGCACCTACGTGTGCATGGAGGGGCCGCAGTTCTCGTCGCGCGCCGAGAGCGAGATGCACCGCCAGTGGGGCGGCGATCTCATCGGCATGACCATCATGCCCGAGGCCAAGCTGGCCCGTGAGGCCGAGATGTGTTACGCGGCGGTGGCCCTGTCCACCGACTACGACTGCTGGCGCGTGCACAAGACCAAGGTGGACCAGCTCCAGCTTCTCGAGGAGATCATCGGCAACGTGCAGGTCGCCACCCAGAATGCCTTGTCGCTGATCCGCGCCAGCGTGCCGGACATCGCGGCCCTGCCGGCCGAGGCGTGCACCTGCCAGCAAGCCCTGCGCCTGGCCATCTGGAGCGATCGCCGTCGTATCTCGCGAGAGGCGAAGGATCGTCTGGCGGTGCTGGTCGCCAAGTACCTGGACTAGCCCCCATGAAGGTCAACGGCGTCCCCTTTCGCACCATTCGTCTGCACGGCGACGGCTGGTCGGTCGAGGTGATCGATCAAACCGTGTTGCCACACGAGTTTCACCTGGTGCGCCTGCAGACGCTGGACGACGCGGCCCGAGCCATCGCCGACATGGTGGTGCGCGGGGCCCCGCTCATCGGCGCCACCGCGGCCTACGGCATGGCGCTCGGCCTGCGCCAGGATGCCAGCGATGCGGGGACGAAGAGCGCCTATGATCGATTGCTGGCCACGCGCCCCACGGCGGTGAATCTGCGCTGGGCGCTCGAGCAGGTGCGCGCGACGGTGGCCGACCTGCCGGTTTCCCAACGTCAGGACGCGGCCTATGCCTGTGCGGCGCGCCTCTGCGACGAGGACGTGGCCCTGTGTTCGGCCATCGGCGAGCATGGCAAGGCCCTCATCGAAGAGATCGCCAGACGCAAAGGCTCGGGGGCGGTCAACGTGCTCACCCACTGCAACGCCGGCTGGTTGGCCACGGTCGACTGGGGGACCGCGCTGGCCCCGGTGTACAAGGCGCACGACGCGGGCATCAGCGTGCACGTGTGGGCCGAGGAGACGCGGCCACGCAACCAAGGCGCCTCGCTGACAGCGTGGGAGCTGGGCCAGCACGGTGTGGCCCATCACGTGATCGTCGACAACGCCGGCGGCCACCTCATGCAGCACGGAAAGGTCGACCTGTGCTTCGTCGGGACCGATCGCACCACGGCCACCGGCGACGTGTGCAACAAGATCGGCACGTACCTCAAGGCCCTGGCCGCCCACGACTGCGGCGTGCCGTTCTACGTGTGCCTGCCCAGCCCCACCATCGACTGGGGCATGCGGGACGGGGTGGCCGAGATCCCCATCGAGGAACGCGGCGCCGACGAGGTCCGCTTGATGCGCGGCCTGGCTCCCGATGGCAAGCCTACCCAGGTGCTCATCACGCCCGCCCACAGCCCGGTCTGCAACCCCGGCTTCGACGTGACCCCCGCCCGCCTGGTCACCGGCCTGGTTACCGAACGAGGCGTGTGCCCCGCCAGCGCCGAGGGTTTGGCCAAGCTGTTCCCCGAACGAGGGGCCGGGCGACACGCCGAGAGGACGTGAGGCCGCGAAGCAGGGGGGCGCGGACGGGAGGGAAGTGTCCGGCCACGGGTGTGGTGCCATGACATCGTTGACAAACGAGTGCCAGGACATCGCT
>CAZHUY010000121.1:0-18133 GCA_964535465.1 uncultured Myxococcales bacterium | reverse complement strand
GGACGACGTCGCCGCCGTGCTCGCCCTTGGGCACGGGCGTGATGCCATCCATGGGGAACTGTCGCCGCAGCAACTCTTCCAGCTCCAGCTCCAGCACCTCGCCCTGCAACTGCTGCGATCCCTGCTCGGCCTTGCGCTGCAAGTCCTCGATGGTCGCCTTCATCGATTTGATGGTCTGCTCGCGCTCCGCCACCTGCAGGTGCAGGCGCTCCTCGGCTTCCTTGCGGGCTTGGGCGCGAATGCCGTCCTGGGCTTCGTTCAGGCGCTTCTCGATGGTCAGATCCAGCTCGCGCTTCTGCTCTTCCAGCTCGCGCTGCTTGCGCAGCAACTCGGCCTGCTGCTTGTGCGCCTCGGCCAGCTTGCTCTCGCGCTGGGCCAGAACCTCCTTGAGGTCGGCGTTCTCCTTGGCCCTCTGCTCCAGATCGGTGGCCAGGGCCAGCTTGGCCTTGCGGGCCTCGTCTTCGGCGATGCGCGCGCGCTCGCGCCGCAGCTTCTCGGCCACCTCGGCGTCCAGACCCTCCTTCTGCCGGCTCAGGTTCTCTTCACGCGCCTGCAGGGCCTGCTCGCGCTTGCCCATCTCGGCGTCGCGGCTGGCCAGGATGGCCTCGTACTTGCGCGTGGTGGCGGCCACCAGGGGCGCGGCCAGGGATTCGGTCAGCTTGATCTCGCGACCGCAGTGGGGACAGGTGAGGGTGGGTTCGGACATTCACATCTCCGGGAGGGTCGAACTCCATGATGCGCGAACGGCGGGCGCATGGCTGGCGATTATGCCTGCCCCGGCCCGGAAAGTCCCATGTGCTTCGCCGGTCCGAAATCCCTCCACCGTTTCTGCACGGCGATCCGAAGGCGTTATAATCCGCCGCATGCGCAACAAGGTCACGCCCAAGGCCGGTCTCGATGGGATGCGCGCCTGTCTCGCGGTGAGTGCCATCATGATGATGGGCCTGCACGGCTCGGCACGAGCAGACTCCAAGCAGGATTCCCAGGCGTCGCCGCCGCCCGCCGCGGGCAACGCCGAAGCGGCACCCGCTCCCCGTCCCGACACGCAGGACAATCCTGCGACCGCGCAAGCCGCGCCCGCCCCGGTCGCGCCTCCCGTCGAGCCAGCCATAGAAGGCGCCGCGCCGCCCCCCTACGATCCGCCTGCAGGCTTCGATTCACCGTACGCCGGGCCGCCGCCTGGCTACCCCTACCTGCCTGGTTACTGGTCGTACGACGAGCTACCGCCCGACTATCACCCCGCCTACCGCTCCCCTCATGACCCGAGCTACGAGGCTCCGCTGCCCGACGAGGAGAGCTTCTCGGGTGAGTCCCGCGGTCCTTACATGCTCAGCCTGGGCTTCGGCATGGGCGCGCTCTCGGCTGGGTTTTCGGAGACGGCCGAACCCTTCAGGGTCACGGAGCCGGGGATGTCGTACACCCTGCGCTTCGCCGTGGCCGCCAGCGAGAAGTGGCTGGTCGTCCTCGGCCTGGACGGGATTTGGACCCAATTCTCCGATGCGCGCCTCTCGGGCAGCTCCGACTGGTCGAGCACCACCTACACCGTCGGCGCCCAGCATTTCATGCAGCCGTGGCTCTATGCTCGGCTCGGGGTTGGCCTGGGCTGCATGAAGTGGAGCGGCGAGTACGGGGATGACGCCAACTGCAAGGGCATGGCGGCTTCGGGAGGTGCCGGTTTCGAGTTCTACCGACAGTACAGCATGTCCATCGCCGCCGAGTTGGCCGGGACCATCGTGCGCTTTACGACCCATGACGGCGGACCGGACGGGGACGTCAACGATGTCTGGTACAGCCTGGGCGGGAATGTCGTCCTGAGCTTCTTCTGAGCTACTGCAATCCCTTGGCCGCCAGCTCTTTGGTGATCTCGGCCATGCGCTTGCTGTTGAGCGGGTAGAGGAACATGAAGAAGGCCCCGATGAAGCAGGTGATCATGGGAGCCCAGCTCATCATGAAGCGCATGATCTGGCGGACCTCTTCGGACTGCGGCTGGTTGGCCACGTAGCCGGCCAGCCCCAGGAAGATACTGGTCAGCGAGCCGCCGATGGCCCAGCCGAACTTCTGGGCGAACGAGCCGGCCGACATGACCAGGCCGCTGGAGGCCGAGGCGCCCTGGTTGCGCATGTGGGCCGCGATGTCGGTGTACATGGCGAAGAGGATGGCGCCCGTGGGGCCGCTCAGGAACGAGAACAAAGCCTGGGTGGCGATGATGGTCGTGATGTTCTGGGCGGGGATGTAATAGAAGTAGATCGACACCAACCCCGAGCTGAGGATGAGCACGTAGTACATCTTCTTCTTGTCGATGGTCTTGGCGAAGAAGCTGAACGCGATGACCCCCAACAGGGTGGCGATGGTGCCCAGGGTGAAGAAGGCGCTGACCGCGCCACCCTCGAACAGGCCCCAGCTCTTCACCGCCTCGGGATCGGCGTAGTACTTGAAGTAGTAGGCGGCCACACCGAAGCGCAGGGTGAAAGCGGCGATGGTGAAGAACGACACGAAGAAGAGCAGCCACCACGCCCCGCAGCCCACGATGTCCTTCAGCTCCTTGGAGATATTGCCCTTCTCCTTGGTGTCGGGCTCGATGCGCTCGCGGCAAACCTTGCCCGTGACCAGGAAGCACACCATGGCGACCAGGGCGAAGATGGTCATGGCGATGAAGAAGCCCTTCTGCTGTTGGGCCTGGGAATTGCCCCCGCCCAACTGGGCCACGAAGAACATCAGGCCGCTCGACACGACCAGACCGGCCACCTGCGCGCCGATCATGCGGAAGAAGCTGGTGCTGCTGCGCTCGCCCGGGTCGCTCGACATGACGCTCATGAGCGCCGAATAGGGCACGTTGATGAAGGAGTAGATGATGCAGAAGGCGGTGTAGGTGACCCAGGCGTAGACCAGTTTGCCGGTCGGCCCGATGTCGGGGGTGAAGAAGGCGATGCTGCTCACCAGGGCAAAGGGCAACGCGAACCAGAAGAGGTAGGGGCGGTAGCGGCCCAGGCCTTTACGCGGCCGGGTGCGATCCGCGATCATGCCCACCACGGGATCGACCACCGTGTCCCAGATACGCGTGATGAGCAGCATGTAGCCGACCGCGGTGGCCGAGATGCCGAACACGTCGGTGTAGAAGAAATTGCCGAACAGGACGAAGGGCATCCAGAACAGGTTCGAGGCGAAGTCGCCCAAGGCGTAGCCGATCTTCTCGAAGAAGGGGATGACCTGGGACGGATCGACCTTGGGTTTGCTCTCGACGGCCAGATTGGATTGTTCCGACATGCGCCTTGTCCTTGATCCGAAGGTTTTGGATGCGTCCGAGGCATCGCCCCGAAAGCGCGTCGAACGTATCATCGCCGCCGGGAGGTTCCTAGCCCTACCCTTCTGGCCTCATGCGAAAACAGGGCCACATCGTGGGCCCGGTCGCATCAAGCCTCGTGCTTCGGCGCGGTGGGAATCGGAACGGGCGGTGGCACTGGGATGGCCTTTCCTAGCGCCAGGCACAACCTACGGAGCTGTGACACCCGTTTCAACCTCACGGTGACCGCGGCAGACGACATGTCGACCTTCATGGATCCTCGCCTTCCAGACGCTTGATATCGTCCAGATCCTGTCCGGAACCGCGCAAGCGCTTGAGGCTCGCCAATCCTTGGCGTGACACCACCCACAGTTCCCCAAGCTCCCAGCGCACGCGGATTCGATCGTTCCAGACCTGCTCGACGGCTGGGGTCACCAGGAGCAAGTCCAAGCTGAGCAGATCATGCGCCTCGATCTTGGTCACTCGCCGTATTTCCACCACCCCGCCGGCGAGGCGCATGGGATCAGCCGGGATCGTGTAGCCCTGGCTGTTGGCGCAGGCGAGTGCCATCTCCAGCGCGGCCTGCGGAACGAGAAGGTCCACATCGATGGTCGCCCGCGGGAGGCCGTGGATGGCCATGGCCAATCCACCACAGACGGCGTAGTCCACCTGCTTCGCTTCCAAGGCGCCGAGAAGAGCCGCGAATTCGTCGTACAGGTCCATCTTTCCGCATCGTCATGATGGCCTTGGCCATTAGCTTGGTCAACCAACCCCGTCGGAATGCGTCCCAAGCGCTTTGACTTGGCGGCCCGATGAGGGGTAGACCTCGACCCTGTCCCCCGAACCCAAGGCGACGAAGGAAGTGTCATGAGCAAGAGCAAGGAATTGGCCTGCGCGTACGGTTACTTCGACAGCCAGGCCCGCGAGTACGTCATCACCCGGCCCGACACGCCCACCCCATGGTTCAACTTCCTGGGCGAGGGTCGCTACGGCGGCATCATCTCCAACGCCGCGGGTGGCTTCTCGTTCGATCGCGATCCCAAGAACCGCCGCGTCTCGCGCTACCGCTACAACTCCATTCCGATGGATCAGCCGGGGCGCTACGTCTACATCCGCGACATGGAGACCGGGAAGTTCTGGAGCCCGACCTGGCAGCCCACACCCGGGGTCAAACTGACGTCGTACGAGTGTCGCCACGGCGCCGGCTACACCCACATCGCCAGCGCCCACGGCGGCATCACGGCCAACCTGGTGTACTTCGTGCCGCCCTCCAAGGACGATCCCTGCCCGTGCGAGCTGTGGGTGCTCAACCTGAAGAACAACGGCAAGAAGACGCGCAAGCTGCGCACCTTCAGCTACGTCGAGTTCAGCTTCCGCGACGCCCTGGGCGATCAGCTCAACCTGGACTGGTGCCAGCACATCCTCGAGGCGGCCTACAAGGACGGCATCATCACCTCCAAGACGCGCTTCGCCTCGACCACCAATTTCTTCGGCGCCAGCGTGAAGCCCAACGGCTACGACACCGATCGCGAGCAGTTCATCGGGCGCTGGCGCGACCTGTCCAACCCCGAGGTGGTGGAGAAGGGCAAGCCCAGCAACGCGCAGGCGCCGCGAGGCAACACCATCGGCTCGCTCTGCCACAACATCACGCTGGCGCCCGGTCAGGAAAAGGAGATCGTGTTCGTGATGGGCGTGACCGATCAGCCGGAGCTCATCCCCGGCGTGGTGGCGCGTTTCCGCGATCCGCAGAACGTGACCGCCGCGTTCTCCGACCTGCGCAAGGATTGGGACGACTACCTCAGCCGTTTCACCGTCGAGACTCCCGATCCGATCGTCAACGCCATGGTGAACGTGTGGAACCCCATCCAGTGCCGCACCACCCTGTTCTGGTCGCGCTTCGTCTCGGCCTACGAAACCGGCACCGGCCGCGGCATGGGCACGCGCGACTCCGCCCAGGACACCATGGGGACCGTGCACAACGCGCCGGGGCGCGCGCGCGCCACGCTGTCCATGCTGTGGCACCTGCAATACAAGGATGGGCACACCTGGCACCAGGTGCTGCCCCTCACCGGTGAGGGCGGTCCCGGCCTGGCCGCCGAGTTCCCCGCCTGGCCGCAGTGGTTCTGCGACGACCACCTGTGGCTGATCCTGGGCGTGTGCTCGTACCTGCGCGAGACCGGCGACCTCGGCTACCTGGACGAATCCATCGACTACTGGGACGGCGGCAGCGACAACGTGTGGAACCACATGATGCGCGCCGTGGAATTCACCCTGCAGCACCGCGGTCCGCACGGCCTGCCACGCATGGGCTTCTCCGACTGGGACGACACCATGAACGTCGACCACGGCAGCGGCAAGGCCGAGAGCATCTGGTGCGGCCAGCAGTTCTGCCGCGCCATGATCGATCTGGCCGAGCTCAGCGATCACCTGGGCAAGACCGACGAGGCCAGGCGCTTCCGGGCGCTGCACGCCGAGATGGCCGACATCATCAACCAGGTGGGCTGGGACGGTGACTGGTACGCGCGCGCCTTCGATGACGAAGGCAAGCCCATCGGGGTCAAGAGCGAGGAGAATCACCGCATCGCCCTCAACACGCAGACCTGGGCGGTCATCGGCGACGCGGCCCCGCGCGATCGCGCCCTGCACGCCATGGAGCAGGCCCACGAGAAACTGAACAGCAAGTACGGCCTGGCCCTCATCTGGCCGGCCTACACCGAGGGCAACGAGCGCGTGCGCGGCACCACGACCTATCCGCCGGGCGCCAAGGAGAACGGCGGCATCTTCTGCCACGCCAACACCTGGGCCATCGTGGCCGCCGCCAAGCTGGGCCTGGCCGAGCGGGCCATGCAGTACTGGAAGCAGATCACGCCGTTCACCCGCCGCGACGTGGACACCATGAAGGTCGAGCCCTACGTGTACTGCGGCAACGTCACCGGCCCCGAGCACAAGCACCCGGGTTACGCCCGCAACGCCTGGCTGTCAGGCACCGCCGCCTGGACCTACGTGGCCAGCACGCAGTGGATCCTGGGCATCCGGCCCACCCACGCGGGCCTGATGATCGCGCCCACCATCCCCGCCTCGTGGAATGGCTACAAGGCCACACGCCTGTTCCGCGGCGTGCGCTACCTGATCGAGATCACACGACAGGGCAAGGGCAACTCAGTGCAATTGACTGTCGACGGCAATCCGGTGCAAGGCGAGGTGGTCCCCCTGCCCGCCCCTGGCACCGAGGAGGTCAAGGTCGCGGTGAAGCTGGGCTGACGCCCGCCCTCCCCCCGCCTGTCTCCCCGGCTCGGGCGCCGCGGCCTCGACCGTGAACCGAATCAATCAGAAGTACGCCGAAATGCCGACGGGAGGCCGTACTTGCCTGCCGTCGTGTCAGCGCTGCCGCCATTGTCCGCGCTGGCCCAGATCTTGTAGTAGCGGAAGGTTGGGCTGAAGCGGAGGGCCCAGGACTCCGCCAGAAAGAACTCGGCTCCCAGGTCGGCCCCCGGGCCGACCGTCTTGATGGAGCCACCAGTCGCATCGAGATACTGGAACTCCAGCGTCGGCTCGAAGAAGAATCCGACGTTCCCGTTGCGGGCATAGAGGCGAAGGAACAGGTCGAACCCTGGACCCTTGTAACTGGTCGAACCCGCGTCCACGTAGTACAGGCCAAGAGACCCTCCCACCTCCACATGGGGCGACAGGAAGTACCCGAGTCCGGCCCGGAACGACACTGTGGTTTCGTTGTCCCCCTTGTCAGGGGCAAGTTGCACGAATCCCGCTCCATACGAAGGGAGGATCGAAATCCCGTTGCCGATGCGCAACTCGCGTGTGCCTTCCTCGGGAGTGGCACGTGCCGAGGAAAGGCCGCCGGAACTCGCGACAAGAAGAATGACGGCGACCAGTGACTTTTGCATGGCCGCAGGATAGGCCGCACTGCGCCTTAATGCAAGACGAGGCGATCAGCCCGGCCGGTAGAGCTGCATCAGCCAGGTGGGCGCCAGCGTCTCTTTCAACACCAACGAGGTCACGGTCACGAAGAAGGCGATGCGGACCCCGCGCACCAACTGGCGGCGCGCGGGCGCGGCGATCCAGGTCATGGGCACGAGGATGTGCCACCAATAGAACTCGCGCAGCGAGAACATGATGAGGCCCAGCCAGGCCAGCGTCAGCACATCCCACCAGGCCCGCGCCCCCAGCAGGAACACGAAGGCGCCCGCCAGGATGATCTTGAATGTCCAGACCATGGCCTGGTTCGCGTCACTGGACGACGACAACAAGGGATTGTTGGACCACGAGGACTTCAGGTACGGCAGGTCCAGATAGAAGACGTAAAGCGAAACCACGGCACAAACCAGCGCGATCGCCATGGCCGGAATGTCCCGCCGGGTCCAGGTCCGCCACTGCCTGTCCTTGAGGATGAGGAAGAGCGCGTAGATCGACCAAGGGGCCAGGAAGAAGGCGCGAAAGTGGATGAAGGCGGCCACGCAGTAGCACACCAGGGCGGCCAGTCCGCGCCGCTGACCCAGGTAGCGGGCGCTGAGGATGAGCGGCCCCATGGTCGCGGCATCGTAGAAGCCCTCCAGGGTCCAGCGCATGGAATAGGAGGTGAGAAAGAACAGCCCCAACCACTCGATCCCCGAGCGCTCTCCCTCGAAGTACAGCAGGAAGAAACAGAACAGCGACACGTGCGCCAGGACGATGAACCAGGCGATGAGCAGCCGGTTGGTGTCCTTGAAGGAGATCTTGGTGTAGTGGTACAGGGTCGCGATGGGCGCCACCAGCAACAGATCGCCCGGCGGGTACATGCGCGACTTGTGCGACCAACTGGTGGCCAGGGGTTTGTCCTTGGGCCACCCGGGCACGAAGTAGACACCGCCGGTCGAGCTGGCCCCCACCCGAACGTCGTCGGGCATCTCCTTCATTTCATCGTCGTTCAGCGTGCGGAATTGCTCGGCGATGGGCTTTCGCCACAGGTCCCGACCGATGCGCGGGAACACGCGGGTGGTGTTCATGTGCGAGAAGTGGTCGGTGTACACGCCGTTGCTCAAGTCAGCCCAGGGATGGGAGGCGCGACGGGAGGCGCTCCAGGCCATCCAGGCGGCCAGGGAGATCAGGGTGACGATCAGGGCCTTGCGGGCGGGCGGCAGGCACCTCAGCGCTTGGCGCAGCAGGAAAAACCTGCCCCGTCGGCCCGGGGGGAGATACAGGGGGGTCGTCTCGTTCATGATGCGCGCCCGTGGATCTACTCGAGCCGGTTGTGCCCATCAAAGGGCGCAGTGAAGGGGAAGCGCGGGCGCGGGCCGGCCGGCAGGGCGTGCAGGCGCCCCAGGGCGTGATCGATCAGCGCCTGCGCCCAGGCCACGGCGCCCTTGCGCGCGGTCTCCACCACCCCGGCCAGCACCGCCGCACTGGGTGACTTGCTGTTCGATATCTCGAAGGTGGCGACCAGGGTACGGCTCTTGGCGTAGGCGTAGTCGATGTACTCGCCCTGCGTGGGGTAGTCGTCGTAGGACTGCTGATAGATGGTGAACCCCATGGCCTCGGCGGTCTTCTTGCCAGCCGCCAGGAAGAACGCCTCGTCGGGAGTGCCGGTCCCCGTGTAGCCCCAGGGCCACAGCACCTCTTGGGTGCCGCTGTGAAAGGCCACCGCGCCGACGAACCCCATGGCGTCCTGCAGGTCCCTGATGATCTGCCCTTCCTTGGTCTTGAAGGAGAGCAATTCGCTGCTGCCCGGGGAAGCATAGTCGCGGTTGATGTCGTTCCCGTTGGCGTTTTCGCGCGTCCCGGCCACGAAGCCGTCGGGGTTCACCACCGGCAGGATGGTGAAGGCATAGGTCCGCAAGAGGACCCGCACCGAAGCGTCGGTCGTGCTCTTTCGCAAGAGATAGTCCGGCAGGCTGAGAACCGCCTCCGCGCTGACGTCTTCGTCGCCATGGTGGGCGCCGTTGAAGAAGATGGCCGGCGGGCTGGGCTGGCAGGTGGCGTTGAGGGTGACGATGCCGACATCGCGGCCTTGCTCGGATTTTCCGAGCACCTTGTATTGGGCCAGGTCGGGCGCCGCGAGCGACAAGGCCTGCAGGTAGGTGAGCATCTCGGGGAGTGAATGGTAGGCGGCGAAACTGATGCTGGGCAGGGAGCCCGGGAGGTTGTCCAGCACGGTACATCCGGCATCAGCGCGAGGCTTGGTGTCCGAGTCGTCCAGGGCGTCTTCCGCGTCCAAGCTGACGCCCGCGTCGGCGAACGCGTCCGTGGCACCACCCGCATCGGCGAGGGTATCGATGCGGGCCACATCCTGGGCCTGATCGAACCCGCTCTCTCCTCTATCGCTGGCCGCGATGGTGTCACCAGGTCGCGCCTGAGTATCGGCCGCCACCGTGTCGAACGCGGCGGATGCATCGCGATCGGCGCCATCGAGGGTGGAGTCGCCCGCTTCGTCACCGCAGCCCAGCAAGGTCAGGGACAGGGCCAGGGCCGAAATCGAGATGCGGGTCTTGCACGACATGGATTGCCTGACGGGTTGGGGGGACGGCCAGTCTAGCGCGACAGCAGCGAATAGAGGACGATCAAGAAGGCCAAAATGGCGCCCACGCTCACCATGAGCGCGACACGCGCCTGGCGACGGGCCGGCCCCGTCAGCTCCTTGCGGCCCAGCGCCGACACCGCCAGCGAGAGCGCAAAGGGGTGCGGCAGGGGCCACAGGATGAACCCCAGGATGGCCATGCGCAGGGCCCTCTGCGCCAACCGCTCGGCCGCCTGGCGCGCCTGCTCGTCCACGGGCGCCTCTTCGGGCTCCTGCGCGGCCTCGGGGCTGTCGGGCGTGCCATAGTCATTCAACAGCTCCTGCGCGCGCTCGCGGTCGACGGTACGGACCTGCAGGCGCAGACCGCCGGCGATGCCGCTCAGATAGGAAGCCTGCGACAACAGGTTCTCGTCGGGAATGAAGCACTCGATACCCGCGGACTGCAAGAGGCCCTGGAACAGGCGCGCGGAGGCCAGATCCTGGGCCACGGTCAACGTGACCAACTCGGACGTCTCACGCTGGGCTTTGTCGCTCATGGACGAAAACTAGCATGCCCGGGGGCAGGTCAAGCCGCCCGCGAGGTCACCCCTCGGCACCGGACTCATCGCGCAAGTCAATCTGAAGCTCGCGCGCCCGACGGCACATGCGCGCGGCGATGTCCACCCCCACCGCGTCCAGGCCCAAGGCGTTGGCCACGGCCAGCACGGTGCCGAAGCCGCAGAAGGGGTCCACCACGGTGCGGGTGGGGGTCTCGTTCTTGACGAAGCGGCAGGCGTCGAGGCAGGCCTTGACCCCCATGGATTTCACGCCGGGCTTGCTGCCGCCGTCGGGCAACACGTCGACGCGCGCGTACCGCTCGCGCAGCGGCCACGCGGCGAAACCCAGCATATGGGCGTAGCTGGCGCGGCCAAAACCGGTGGTGCCCGGCGGCCGGCGGCACACGATCTTGTGAAAGAGCATGCCCAGGCTCATGCGCTCGGCGGCGCGTGTGACCATCGCGCCTTTGTCGATCCAATGGCCCGCGTGTTTGATGTCGCTCTGAAAGAAGATGGCCACACCCAGCGGGTCAATGGCCTGCATGACCAAGGCGGCCGCATCTTCGAACCACGGGCGCCAATCGGTGAGCTTCATGCCCACCTCGGAGACGTCGGGCAGCGAGGTGATGGCGCTCACTCCCGGTAGCCGCCCCTGCCCGCGCAGCCAGGCGATGGCATCGGCGTGGTGAACGATGCGCGAGGCGGCCACGGCCTATCCCAACGGACGTGGCTTGAACGAGAAGGCGGCCGACGGCACGGCCACGCCCGCGGCGCGCAGTTGCTGCGCCCGGGTCACCACGGCCGCGCCTTCCAGCAGGTTGAGCGCGATCTGTACCACCGATCGATTCTCCGGCGGCTGCAGGAACGAACCCGCCACCCAGTCATTGAAGGCGCCCATGGCCGGGCCGCACCAGATCTGATAGTCGAGCTTGCGGCGAGACTCACCGTCCACCGGCCACTTGCTGGCCATGCCGAGGTACCAGCGAAACACCAGGGCCATGCGGTGCTTGGGCTCGCGCTCGGCTCGCTCCAGCTCACGCGCATCGCGCTCGCCAAAGAAACGCCGCACCTCGCTCCACACCTCGTCGCAGGTGGCGCCCAGGATCTCGCTCTCCAACTTGTGGCGAGCCTCGCTCGGGATGGCTTCTAGGCTCTCGTACGAGCGGTACAGATCGTAGAGCCGCTGGGCACGCACGCCGTACATGGTCCCACGTCGCAAGACCTGCACGCGCACGCCCAGCTCGAACATGTCCGCGCAAGGGGCCATGATGATGTCCGCCAGGCCCGCCTGGGCCAGCATGGCCTTGCCGTCGGCCGCCAAGCCCGACTCGACCGCCGCCTGGTTCACCGATCCGGTGACCACGTAGGCCGCGCCCAGGGCAAACGCCGAAGCTACCGCCGCGGGCGTGCCCAGACCGCCGGCCGCGCCCAGACGAATGTTGCGTTGGTAGCCGTGGCGGCGCACCACCTGGTCGCGTAGGGCCTGCAACACGGGGAACAGCGCGGGCAAGGGTCGGTTGTCGGTGTGCCCGCCGGAGTCGGCCTCGGCCGTGATGTCTTCGGCCACCGGAACATGCGCGGCCAAGGACGCCTCCTCCGCGCTCAGCTTGCCCGCGCGCACCAGCGCCTCCAGCATGGCGGGGGGCGCCGGGCTCATGAAGGCCTCGGCCACCTCGGGACGCGACAGCTTGGCGAACAGATGAAAGCGCCGCTGGATGTGACCCGCGGGATCGCGCCACAGGCCCTTGGCCGCGCACAGGACCACCGCCGGGGTCAGTCCCATGAAGGCCGAGGCACAGATGCGTCGCACCCCGCGCGCCAGGTAGAGCTCGGCGATGGTGCTCTCCAACTCGGGACTGTGGGGCGAGTGGATCAGGTTGGCGCCCCAGGCTGGACCCTCCTGGCCCAGCGCCGCCTGCATCTCGTCCACCGCCTTCTCCACCCGCGCGGGTGAGAGTCCGCCGGCGCCGAAGAACCCCAGCATCCCTGCCCGCCCCATGGCGATGACCATGCGGCTGGTGGTGATGGCGCGGGCCATCTCACCCACCACGTACGGGAAGCGCAGACCGTGGGTCTCGCAGAAGGCGCGATCGCCCAACCATTCCGGATACATCGCCGGCAAGGTGCCCAGCAAGGCGTGCCCCGAGCCCCCGACCTGCCCACCAAAGCCCACGCCCAGGCGCCCGCTCGACACCTCGCGCAGGATGTGGGTGGGCTCGCGCACGCGGGCGGTGGCGGCCAGCAGCCCGGCGGCTTCGAAAACGGCCGGCTCGCCGACGGGACTCCAGGTGCCAAGCTGCGAACGGTCGTTGCTCATTTCTCTTCTTCCAGGGCGAACAAGCCCAGGTACATGGCCAAGAGTGAATCGCGCGGGGTCTCGCCGGCGGGAACGCGTGGAACGGTGAACACGGGACGCGGAGCCGCGAACCGACGCACGGCCTCCACCACCGAGGCGTGCACGGCCGCGGCGGATTCTTGCTGGCGCCGCAGGGTCTCCAGGCGATCCATGAAGGCGCGTGCTTGTTCCTGCTCGCCTTGCCCGCCCAGCAACGAGGCAGCCCGCGCCACCGCGCTCTCGATTGCGCCCGGCCCGGGCAAGAAGGCCTCTTCGACCCGATTCACGATGAAGGCACGGGGCACGCAGCCCTCGTCGGCCAGGTGCTCGCTGATGACCCGGGCCTCGGCGATACGTGCGGGATCGGGGGCGCACACCACCAAGAACACGGTCGAGGGATCGCGCAGCAGCTTGCCCACCTGCTCGCCTCGCGAGCGGAAGTGTCCCAGCAGATCGGAGAAGGCGGAGAAGAAGCCCATGGTCTCGTCGACGAAGGTTTGGCCCGCCACACGCCCGATGAGCGAGGTGGCGGCGGCCCCCGCGCGGTTCCACAAGCGCGCCGTCCACGATTCGGCGGCCGAGGGCATGAACCAGCGGGTGATCCTATCGCTGAAGAAGGTGGCCACCCGATCGGGCGCCTCGAGGAAATCCAGGGCATGGCCGGTGGGCGGCGTATCCAGCACCACGCGGTCGAAGCGTTGCGTGCGGAACAGCTCGTGCACCCGCTCCACCGCCATGTATTCCAGCGTGCCCGAGAGGCTGCGCGAGATGTTCTGGTACACGCGGTTGGACAGCAGGGCCTCGCGCCGCGCCGGATCCGGTACCAGCAGGCCGATCATGTGATCGAAGGTGGCGGTGGGATCGAGCATGAGCGCGCTCAGCGTGCCATCCGGGTGCATCTTACGAAAACTGGTCAACTCCAGGGGATCGTTGGTCAGCTCGTCCAGGCCCAGGGCATCGGCCAAGCGCCGCGCCGGATCGATGGTCAGCACCAGGGAGCGCTTGCCGGCGGCCGCCTGACGCAAGGCCAGCAGCGACGAAATCGTGGTCTTGCCCACGCCGCCCGGGCCCACGCACACCACCAAGGGCGCATCCGCGATGAGCGTGGCCAGATCGGCGGCGCTGGACGCCTGCGCGGCAGGAGTCGCGGGAGACGCCGCCGTCGTGAGGGGAGGTCGGGCAGGAAACTCGACGACGTTCGCGCTTTCCAGGGCTCGCAACCGCTCGATCTGCTTGCGCGCATGGTCCAGGCCATCCAATTGGCTTTGCCCGGCCAGCGCCAAGCGGGCCAGCGCGTCCTCGCTCTCACGCTGCAGGATTTCGAGCAAGGGTCGGTCGCTCGCGTGCAAGAGCATGGCCGGGACTTGGTTCACCACCACCATGCGGGCGGCGATGCCCATCTGGCGGGCCTTGCGCAAGAGCTCCAGGGTCTCGTTGACCGGGAGCTCCTCGGGCAGGGTGATGGTGACTACCTCGGTGCGCTTGTCGTCCAGCAACAGCTTCTGCACCTTCTCGGCGGCGCGGGCCACCGGTCCGATGCGAAACATGCGCTGCACGGCCCGCGGCGTGTCCAGGAAGGAAAGCGCGTGGCCGGTGGAGGGCAAGTCGACGATGACCGGCAACCCACGCGCCGAGCTCTCCTCGACCAGGGCGGTCAGCTCGTCGAGCACGACCATCTCGCGCACGGCGGGCGAGGTACGAATGAACTGCTGCAACACCCGGTTGCGCAGCACCGCCTGTGTGATCATGGGGATGTTCACCAGGCGGCGCAGGGCCGGTTCCAGCGCGCGCTCCAGATCCATGCGCACCACCCGCACCCTGCTGTCGGGGGGGATGAGCCCGCCCAGCCGCTCATGCGCGGTGAACTCCACGGCCAGGGCGCCGCCCCGTCTCTGCCCCGCCAGGGTGGCCAACGCCGCCACCAACGTGCTCTTGCCCGTGCCGCCCTTTCCCGTGACCAGGATCAGGTCCCGCTGGTCCACCAACGGCTGCAAAGAAGCAATGTTGAGCATGCGTATTTGGACAATCGTGTCGGGTTCACGCGCCGCTGACAACAGGGAATTGTGACCGCAGCTCGGGGCCCAGCGCGGCCAAACCCTCGCGCCAGCCGACCTGCGGACAGTACCTCAGATCGCGCTCGGCCTTGTGGTTGTTGTACAGGCAGTCGCTGGCCACCAGACGCACCCCGTAGCGGGTCAAAGGGGGCGGTGTCGGCCGACGCAAGAGGCGCGCCCAACCCTCCATCAGGCAAGCGGCAGCGTACACGGCAAAGAACGGGATCGAACGACTGGGCTTGGGCGCCCCCAGCAGCGCGGCCAACCCGTCGATCAGCTCGCGCGCCGTCACCCTCTGCCCGTCCGTCATGTGATACACCCCCGACACGGCACGGTCGGCGGCCAGCAGCAGCCCGGCCACCAGGTTGTCCACGTGGGACAGCGCCACCACGTTGCGCGAACCATTGATGTACGGGGCGCGACCGCGACAAAGCAGGGCCGCCATGCGCGGAACGATGTGGACATCGCCTGGTCCCCAGATGGCCCCTGGCCGCACCACCACGGTGGAAAGCCCGCGTGGGTCATGGGCCTGTCGCACGATCCTCTCCGCCTCGATCTTGCTGGCGGTGTAGGCATCGCGGGGCGAGGGATCGTAGGGCGTCTCTTCGTCCACCTCGGACCCCGAGCGCGGCAGCCCCAGCACGGTCAGCGAGCTGACCATCACCAGACGGGCGACCCCGGCCGCCTGACAGGCCGCCACCAGGGCCGCCGTGCCTTCCGCGTTGACCCGGAAGAACTCCCGACGCGGCCCCCAATCGGGCACCTTGGCCGCCATGTGAAAGACGACCTGCCGTCCCTGGCAGGCCCGAACCAGGGATTCGGCATCGCCCATGTCCCCGGTCACGGTCTCCACCCCCATCTCGGTCAAGCGCTGCAGCTTGCTGGTCGCCCGCACCAGGGTCCGCACGGGCACCCCGTTCCGGCACAAAGCCGCCACCAGGTGGCCCCCGAGAAAGCCAGAAGCGCCGGTGACCAGTGCGTTTCTCATGGGGATGTACTGGGAGAAGAGTGTCCGGCCACGGCCACGGCCACGACTGCGTCTACGACTACGGCCACGGCTACGGTGCTCCTTGGGTGACCGGCGCTGTAGGTGCCAGCGCCCAGGCGGACCTGTGGAGCTGCGGTGGCGAGCGTAGGGATGGGAGGGTTCATGGCGGGGGGCGGCCGACAATATGCACTTGGACGGTCGCCTGACCAGGCCGTACGCAAAACTTGACCTGGCGGCCGAGGTGCGCTTTCATCCTACATGAGAATACCTTTGAACACTTCGCCTACACCACACAAGGAGAGGTCGCCATGAACCTGGACCGCCGCTTCGATGCTCGCTTGCCCCTGGAGACGATGCTCTGTGCGTATGTCCTGGACCGCCCCAAGCGCGGCCTGGCCGTCGACATCAGCGAGCGCGGCGTGTTCCTGAACACCCTGGTTCAGGATCCCGAGCTTCCCTTCACGCCGGTGGGGCTGGAGTTCGCCCTGCCCGGAATGCCCGAGACCATCTGGGCCGCCGGCGAAACCTGCCGCGACACCCTGGACGACTACTTCTATGGCATGGGCATCCGCTTCACCGCCATGGCAGGCCGCCACCAGAAAATGCTGTACGAGTACTGCCGCCGCGTCCGCCGACAACGCAACGGCCTGTGGGCCTAGCCCCCGTCTCGCGGCCATAGTCGTGGCCGTGGCCATAGTCGTGGCCGTGGCCGTGGCCGATTGAACCGTATCCGCCTCGATGCAGTTCTCCCCCCCCAAGGTCATGTCCGCCACGGATCCCTCCGCTTCGGACATCTACAGACGGATGTATCATGACCAAAAGGAGAAACACGATGCTTCGAGGCTGGATCGCGGCCGCCTTGATGGTTGGCACCATGGGACTGCCTCTTGCGGCTCGCGCCACCATCGTGTGGGAAGGCAAGGTGGTGCCCGCCTGGCCTGACCTGCAGCCCCCCGAAAATCCCGACATCCTCCACGATCAGATCGGCCAGGCCCACCTCTTCCCCAACCCTTCGGGAGTGGTCAAGGGGCTGGTCATTCTCGTGGAATTCAGCGACACGCCGGCCACCATGACCAAGGAAGACATCGACGAGTGGCTGAACGGCGAGGGCTACAACAAGAACGGCCTCACCGGCTCGATCCGCGACTACTTCCTCGGGCAGTCCAACGGCAAGGTGGACTTCCAAAACGAGGTCCACGGCTACTACAAGGCGCAGAAGCCCAAGAGCTATTACGACAGCGGCGGCGACTACGCGCGCGCCGACGAGCTGTGGAACGAGGTCATCACCGCCATGGACAGCGAGATCGACTTCTCGCTCTTCGACAACGACAAGAACGGAAAAACCGACGCCATCAGCCTGCTCTACGCGGGCAAGGAGGGCACCTTTGGCGTCGGTCTTTGGCCGCACGCCTCCAGCTCGGGCCTGAAGAAAGACGGGGTCACCCTCGACCGCTACATGATGACGGCCCTACGCAGCAAACCCACCAACTACGTCTTTGCCCACGAGAGCAGCCACATGCTGTTCGGCTGGCCGGATCTGTACGGCGTGGGCGACTACTGCCTGATGGGCAACCGGGGCGCCGACACCAATCCGGTCGGCATCAACGACGTGTTCCGCGTCGACCAGGGCTGGCTAGAGGTCGTGGACATCGACAAGGCCAGCAACGCCCACTACACCACCGCCCCGGACGCCCCGGCCTATCGCTTCGTCAACCCCGCCAAGAGCGGAGAGTTCTTTCTCTGGTCGAATGTGCAGCCCACGCAAGAGTGGGAGTCCATCGAGAGCGGCGGAATCCTGCTGTGGCACTACGACAACTCCATCAGGGGAAACAACCCGCCGGCCAAGCTGCAACTCGCGGTGGAGCAAGGCGGGGGCTCGCGCATCCTGTCGGCCACCCAGTGGCCGGACCCGGGCCACGCGGCCACGGACTTCTTCTACAAGGGCCACAACAGCGAGTTTGGCGCGGCCACCAAGCCGGCCAGCACCTGGAACAACGGCTCAGCCTCGGGGCTGCGTATCTACGACATCAGCGCCAGCGGTCCGCAGATGACCTTCTCGGTGGGAACCGGCCCCCTCCCCGACGGGGGCGTGGTGGTGCCCGACGCCAGCCGCGATTTGCAGTCCAGCACCCCCAGGGACGCCGGCACGAACCGTGACACACGCGACGGCGCGACGGGAGGCTCCCTCTCGACGGGCGGCACGCGCGCGACGGGCGGTACGGGCGGAAGCGGCGTGGTCGCGACGGGCGGCCGGACGTCCTCGAAGGGCGGCGCAAGCTCTTCGAGCGGCGCCCTCTCCTCGGCGGGCACAACCTCGTCGGGCGGCTCGGCCTCCTCACAAAGCGCGGTCTCTTCGGGCGGCAGCTCATCCAACCGCAGCAGCGCGCCCGGCGGCAGCGGCGGCAGCGCCACCGGCGGCGCGTCCAGCAAGG
>CAZHUY010000120.1:0-18231 GCA_964535465.1 uncultured Myxococcales bacterium | reverse complement strand
GGTCCCGTGCTTTTCAACCTTTTTTCTGATCCGGAATCATGAACGGTGATTTAGTCGGACCTCCTTGGCCCCAGCCCGGCTTGTCGCCCGCCACCTGAAGGCGAATTTGAATCAGGTGTGGTAGTTGTCGTTATCCGCCCCACAGCGAGCGCAGCTTGCTGGCTACGTCCACGCTGACGTTGCTGGGCTTGGCGTCGACCGGGGTATCTTGACTGGCCGGTTGGGCG
This sequence comes from uncultured Myxococcales bacterium, assembly GCA_964535465.1. Lineage (GTDB taxonomy): Bacteria > Myxococcota_A > Polyangia > Fen-1088 > Fen-1088 > Fen-1137. The sequence goes on along the minus strand of CAZHUY010000120.1, from coordinate 18,004 downwards.
CAGGTGGTGGCCTGGAAGTGCGAACGGATGGACTCGGGAATGAAGCGGGTGAGCGGCACCATCACGTGGCGATCGCCGTAGCGTGACTGCTGGCGCACGAAGAAGCGCAGCGGACGCATGAGGTGCAGGGTGCTCTTGGCGCGGGTCATGGCCACGTAGAGCAGGCGGCGCTCTTCCTCGATCTCCTCGGGAGTGCCCGTGGCCATGTCGCTGGGGATGCAGCCGTCCACCGCGTTCAGGATGTACACCGCATCCCATTCCTGACCCTTGGCCGAATGAATGGTGGAGAGAATCAAGAAGTCTTCGTCGACCATGGGCGGCCCGGCCTCGGCCCCGGTGGCACTGGGCGGATCCAGGGTCAGTTCGGACAGGAAGCGTTCGCGGCTGTCGAAGCCGGTGGCGATCTGTTCCAGCTGTTGCAGATCGCCGCTGCGGATCTGCGCGTCGCCGTGCAGGGTTTCCAGGCGCGGCTCGTACCAGCGTCGCACCAGGCTCAGATCTGCGGGCCAGGGCGTGGCGTGGGTGTGCAACCCGGACAACAGATCGCAGAACCCCGGCCACTCCGACTGGGCCGCGCTTGACGGCTTGAAGGTCGCCAGGGTCTGCAAATCGAAGGCATGCCTTTCCGTCCATTCCCAGGCGTGCGCCGCCCCGGCCGGTCCCACCCCGGTCATGAGCTGCAGGGTGCGAAAGGCCGCCAAGGAATCGCGCGGGTTCTCCGCCCAGCGCAGGATGCCGAGCACATCCTTGATGTGGGCCGCCTCCAGGAACTTCAGCCCGCCGTACTTCACGAAGGGGATGTTCCGGCGCGCCAGCTCCACCTCCAGGGCGTCGCTGTGGTGGGCCGCGCGGAACAGCACCGCCTGCCGCTTGAGGGTCAGCCCGGCCTCACGTTGGGCCAGCACCTGATCGGCCACGTAGCGCACCTGCTCGGTTTCGTCGGCCACCGTCACCAGCAGGGGCCTTTCCCCTTGGGCGCGCGTCGAGAACAGATCCTTGGTGAAGCGCTTGCTGGCGAGGCCGATGACCGCGTTGGAGGCACTGAGGATGGGCTGGCAGGAGCGGTAGTTTTGCTCCAGGGTGATCACCGTGGCCGCGGGTGTGTATTGCTCGGGAAACTCCAGGATGTTGCGCACGCTGGCCGCGCGAAAGCCGTAGATGGATTGGGCATCGTCGCCCACCACGGTCACGCCCTGACCATCGGGCTTCATGCGCTTCAGGATCTCCGCCTGCAGGGTGTTGGTGTCCTGGTACTCGTCCACCAGCACGTGGTCGAAGCGTTCGCCCACCTTGGCCGCAATCTCGGGTTCGGACATCATCATCCACCAGTAGAGGAGGAGATCGTCGTAGTCGAGCACGTGGCGCGCGCGCTTGGCCTCGACGTACGCCAGGAAAAGCTGGCGCAGCGGTGCCTCCCATTCGGTGTAGTAGGAAAAGGCCTGCTTCAGACAGGCCGCCAGCGGCTCTTGGGCGTTCACCGAGCGCGAGTAGATGGCCAGGCAGGTGCCCTTGCGCGGGAAGCGCTTCTCCGTGCGCGCCAGCCCCAATTCCTGGCGCAGCCAATCCATCAGATCCGCCGCGTCCTCGCGATCCAGCACGGTGAACGCCGGGTCCAGGCCCAGTGCGCCGGCGTGCAGGCGCAACAGACGGTTGGCCACCGAGTGGAAGGTGCCGGCCCAGGTCAACGCGCTCGTGCTCCCCAGGGCCGCGGCCTGCGGCTTGTTCTTGCCGATGATCAGTTTGGCCCGGTGGATCATCTCGGCCGCGGCCCGGCGGGTGAAGGTCAGCAGCAGCACGCGCCTGGGATCAGCCCCACGGCCGATGAGCGACGCCACCCGGTGCGCCAGGGTCATGGTCTTACCCGAGCCCGCGCCCGCGATGATGAGGAGCGGCCCGGTGCCGTGCTCCACGGCCGCGCGTTGGGCGGGGTTCAACTGATCGATGGTTTGTTCCATGAGAACCTCAGGCCGCCTGCGAAAGCGGCAGGGGAAGAGAATTTACTCTGTCCACGGTGATGGTGCAGGCGCCGTAGTCTTCCTCGACCTGGCCTTCGATGACGCTGGGCCGCGCCGGATCTAACAGATGGCAAGTGCGACGATAGGTTTCGGGGAAGAAGGTGCACTCCAGAAGACCGGTCTCGTCCTCGAAGGTGATGAACTCCATGGGCTCGCCCTGCCGGGTGAACACGACCTTGCCGGTGATGAGAAAACCCGCGCAGCGCACCCGACGTCCGGCAAAGCGCGCCACATTCTTGGCCTTCACCACGCGATCGTCGAGGGCGTACAGGGTCATGGGGTGGCGATCGCAGAGAAATTCCAGCGCTTGCATTTCTTCGCGCAGCACATCCTGGGGCCGGTCGGGTTGCAGCGATGGCGCGACCTGGTCGCGGCGGTTGAAGAGATCGCGGCTGGCGTGATCGTTCGCGCGCCAAGACAGGATTTGCCACAGGCGCTGGCTGTGGGTTTGCTGCGGGTGGAACCCGTCAAAGGCGCGGGCATGCAGCAGCACGCGCGCCTCATTGTCGTCGGGGCGCACCCGTTCGAGAAAATCCGTCAGATCGCGGAACGGCCGCAAAGCCACGATGCGCTCGCGGGTCTCTTTACCCAGGTGGCGCAGCGTGCCCCAGCCCACGCGCAGCTCGCGTCCGCGACCACGCCAGGCGATCTCGCTTTTGTTCACGTCGGGCGGCAACACGCGCACGCCCATGCGCCGGGCCTCGGACACATAGGCCGCGGTGGAATAGAAGCCGCCCTGGTTGGTGATGACCGCGGCCATGAACTCCGCGGGAAAATGCGTCTTCAGATACACCGCCTGAAACGACACGCGCGCGTACGAGGCGCTGTGCGGTTTGCAGAAGGAATAGCCGTCGAACGACAGGATCATGTCCCAGGCGGTTTCGATGGCCTCGGGGGACACGCCCCGTTGCCGCGCGCCCGCGATGAACCGCCGCAAATAATCGGGCAGGCGTTTTTGCCGATCCTTGCGCGCCATCACCTTGCGCAGGCCGTCGGCCTCCACGTGATCGAATCCGGCCAGGGCCATGGCCGCCTTGGCCACGTCTTCCTGATAAACCATGATGCCGTAGTTGTCGTCGAGAACGCCCGCCAGCAGGGGATGGATGGGCTGCCAGGAGCCGCCGTGCAGGCGCCGCAGGTATTCGTGTATCCATTTGTTGGCCGCGGGCCGGATGATGCTGCTGTGGATGACCACATGTTCGTAGTCTCCCCGCCGCGACTTCTGCTGCAAAAGCCGCATGGCTGGGCTCTCGATGTAAAAGCACCCCAGGGTCTTGCCCGCGGCCACGTTGGCTTGCGTGGCTGGATCGTCCTCGGGCTGCCAACCATTCTCCTCGAACGCGACGCCGTTGGCGTGCACGTTGGCCAGGGTGTCGCGAATCACCGCCAGGCTGCGGTTGCCGAGGAGATCGATCTTCACCAGCCCCGCGGTCTCGGTGCTGTCCTTTTCCCATTGAATAATGGGCACGCCCTTGGGCGCGATCTCGATGGGCACATAGCTATCGATGGGCTCGGGCGTGAGCACCACGCCGCCCGGGTGCACGGAAATGTTGCGGGGGATGCCGATCAGCCTCTGCGCCAGTTGCAGGATCTCGGGCCAAGGCTCGGGGAAATCCAGCTCCTTCAGCTCGGGCAGCGCGCGCAGGCGTTCCAGCAGATCCTGCTCGTCATCGACCACCTCGCGCCAGAACCAAGGCAGGCGCTTGGATACCTGGCCAATCTCGGCGTCGGTCAGGCCGAACACCTTGGCGGTCTCGCGGATGGCCATGCGCGGCTGAAAGGCGGCAAAGCTTGCCACCATGGCGCTGTGGCCACGGTATTGCTGCAAAACCGAGGCGATGGCCGCGTCGCGCTCGTCCCAGGCGAAGTCCACGTCGATATCCGGCGGATCCTTGCGTCCGGGGTTGAGGAAGCGCTCGAAATAGAGATTGAACTTCACCGGGCACACGTTGGTGATCCCCAGACAATAGGCCACGATGGAGGCCGCGCCACTGCCCCGGCCACAGATGCGCGGCGAGCGCATCACGATCTCCTCGACCTTGAGAAAATAGCTGGAGAACCCCATGTGCTCGATGGTGCGGAGCTCGTGCTCGATGCGGTCCACCACGGTCTCGTGCAACTCGACCCCATAGCGCCGGTGCGCTCCCGCATAGCAACGCTCGCGCAGAATCTCCGCGGCCCCTGGGATCTCCGGCATGATCAGCTTCTGCGCCGGCCCCGTGAAAGTGAGCCGCTCCGCCAAGGCATCGCTGGTGGTCAAAGTCTCCGGCCAAATCTCGAAGCGTCGCAGATATTCCTCGGGCGGCGCCAGCCAGGCATCCGCCGACGCCACCTCTGCCGCCTTCAGCCGCGAAAAACTGGTGTTGCCCGCGATGGCCCGCAGCAGCCGGTGCAGTTCGTGATCCTCAGACACCAAAAAAAAACTGGAGGGCACCGCCACCGCCGCCACGCCCATCCTGTTCGCTTCTGCCCGCACCCGCGCCGCATGCGCTGAGGGCCGCCGAGGCAACGCCGCGAAAACATTCACACCCGCTTCGAACAACGTCGTCAGCAACTCCGGCGACGACGTCAACACGCACAGCCCCACCGCCAGCTCCGGCAAATCCCGCCCCAACGCAAAGTCCACCTTGGTATGTCGCCGCGTAAGCAACCGGCACAAATTCCGGTAGCCCTCGGCGTTTTCCACCAAACAAACCACCCGCTGGCCGCCGGAGGGGCGGCGAGGGGCGAGTGGGAGCGGTGAGCGGCTAGCGGCCTTCTCCTCCGCGCCTCGCTCCCCCTCCGTCACCTCCGCCCCCACAATCGCCCGCACCCCGTTCTCCCGGCACCCTTCCAAAAAGGGCCACAGCCCGTACAAATTATCCGTATCCGTCAGCGCCACCGCCCCATACCCGCGCGTCTTCGCGGCCAGCGCCACATGCTCCGGCGCCGACGTTCCCCACATCAGCGAGGCATGCGATCGCACCACCAGCGGGATCATGTCCCGCCCCCCATCCGGCCGAAGCGCACCGCCGCCACCCCAAACTTCTGCCGAATCCCATCCAGCGCCGTCATCAGGCGCGCGTCTTTGGGCTGCCGATCCTCGAACAGATCCAACTGTGCCGGGGGAAAGGTCAGCCGATCCAGACACAGCCGGATGTGGCGCAGCCGCACCCGCCGGGTCCAGGTGTATTCCAAGACTCTCTTGGCCGTCTCGAACAACCGTTGATCGTTGGCCGAGGCCGGATCGAGCTTCCCTTGCCGTGCCACCCGCATGCCGTCGGAATAGTCCACCACGATGCCCAGCCGTTGCGCGGCCAAGCGTCGCTGGCGCAGCCGCCGTCCCGACTTTTCCACCAGCGCGAAGATGGCATCGTGGATGACGTTCACGTCGTTGCTGTCGGTGCCGAAATCGTGGTCCGTCGTGATCTGCGGCCGCTCTTGCCCCACGGGCAGCACCGGCGAGACATCGATGCCGCGCACCGATTCGTACAAAAAGCGCGCGTGTCCGTTGAACACGACCTCGAGCTGCGGCAGCTCCCAGGCCAGCACCTGGCCCACCCGATCCAGGCGGAACTCGCGCAGCCGCGAAAGGTCGCCCTCGTCCAGCCCGGGCACCAGATTGACCGGCAAGGGCGAAAGGAAATCCCGCTCTTGACCTTCCTCCAAGATGTATTCGCCTGCGGGCTTGACCACCCGGGTGCACACCTTGGCGAGGAGCTTGTTGTGCGCCACCGACCAGATGGGATCGAAGCCCAGTTCGGCGCGCACCGCCTTGCGGATCCTCCAGGCGACGTCGTAGGCCGGGCCGAACAGCCGGTGCGTGCCGGTGGCATCGATGAACAGGTGGCCATTGTTGTCGGTCATTTCAATGAGCGGCGAATAGGGCAGGGCGCGCGTCAGCAGATCGCGCATGGCCTGTTCATAGCGATCGGTGTGCGGCGCGATGACCAGGGCGTCCCGGCACAGGCGCCGCGCGCGCGCCAGGGCCATGCCCTTGCGCACGCCTTGCTGAAAGGCCTCGTCGCTCATGTCGAACACGGCGGCCCGGCTGGCGCCCTCGGGCGCGATGACCACCGGCCGCTCGCGTAGGCGCGTATCCAGCACGCGCTCCACCGCCACCGCGAAGTCGGCCACGTTCAGGTGAATGATGGCGCGCGTGTCGTTCATACCACCCGATGTCCCGCCTGTTGCAGCAGCTCGACCAGGCGGCGTGCGTTGCGGGCGGCCTGACCGCGCACGTGGTTGTTGAAGAACAACACGCCGGTGCTCGCGGCCTGCACCATGCGGCGCAGGCGCTCGTCCATCCACGCGTTCAATTCGTCGTCGGAATAGTCGTAGTCGAACTGCGTGGCCATTTTGTGCGAACGCCACCCGAGATCGTTGCGTCCGTGAAAGCGCACATAGAACAGCCGCGGGTTGGTGACCACGTCCAGCGAGGGAAACAACCCCGGCAAGTTGGGTTCGTCCACCGTGACCAGGGTGACCTGGCGCTGCTCCAAGTCGGCGAAGACCTTGTCGTGGGCCCAGGTGGCGTTGCGGAACTCGATGGCCAACGGCAATCCTTCCAGCTCGCCCAGCAGCGATCCCAAATAGGAACGGTTGCGCACCGAGCGATCGAAGCTGGGTCCAAATTGCATCAGGATGGCCAGCAGCTGACGCGTCTGCAAAAGCGGCGCAATTCCAGCGCGGTATTTTGCCGCCTCGCTCGGCCAAACCTTCGGGTCCACCTCGTGGGTCAGGGTGCGGGTCAGCTTGGCGCTGAACAAAAATTGCGGCGGCACCAGATCGCGTTGCCGCCCGATGGCCTCGGCGCGCGGCATTTGGTACCAGGTGTAATTCAGTTCGGTGACCGGGAATTGCTGCGCATAAAGCGGCAACATTTTTCCCGCCTTGGTCCCCGGCGGATAAATTCCCGCCTCCACCCATTCCGGGTAGGAATACCCCGACGTGCCGACCCAAAGGACGGCAGCGCCAGGTTTGGTTTTGGCGACGAGCGAAGACACGTGGACCTATCGAACAGCGGCAACTGGACGAATGTTCAGTCTACCGAGACCACGAGGTTCGTCAAGCCGGCGAGCGGTGGAGCACTTGTTTCTCCCCATAGATCGTCTTCCGCACGCCGGACCGAGTCGTCGTTCGGCCTGTCTGTCGCGGCGGGCCCTGTGAGGCGCTAGCCTTAGGCACTACCCATGCAGTCGAAAAAGCATTTGGCGGTTGGGGTTGCGGCGCTGGCCGGTTTCTTCACCTTGTGTTATCCGTGCGCGGTGGCTGACGAGCCCACGGCCGGGTCTTCCGCTGAGCCCAGCGACAACGCTCCCGTCACCGTTCCTGCGCCTACGGAGAAGGCCGTGCGCTACCACCATGGCAACACCATCCTGTGGTTTGTTGGCCAATTCGTCTCGTTGGCCTTGCCCTTGGCGTTGTTGCTGACGGGATCTTCGGCGTGGTTGCGCACGCTCGCCACGCGCGTGACGGGCGGCCGCTTCTACCCGACGTTGGCCATCACCTTTGTGTTGCTTTCGCTCATCATCTTCGCGATCGAGCTGCCCCTCTCGTTCTACGCCGGCTTCTGGCGCGAGCACCTCTATGGGCTTTCAAGTCAGCGCCTGGCCAAGTGGGCCGGGGATCAGGCCAAGGGGCTGGCGGTGGGCATCGTGATCGGGCTGCTCGTCCTGTGGATCCCCTATTGGCTGCTCGCCAAAAGCCCGCAGCACTGGTGGTTGTGGACCTCGCTGCTGGCCTTGCCGTTCTACCTTCTGACCTTGCTCATCACGCCGCTGTGGATCGCCCCGCTCTTCAACAAGTTCGGGCCCATGCAAGACAAGGCGCTGGAAGCCGAAATTCTGGCCGAGGCCAAGCGCGCCGGCGTCGAAGGGGCGCGCGTCTTTCAGGTCGACAAGAGCGTCGACACCGCCAAGGTGAACGCCTATGTCACCGGTATCGGCCAGAGCAAACGCATCGTCGTCTGGGACACGCTGACGAAGCGACTTACGCCGGCGCAGACGAAGTTCGTGGTCGGCCACGAGCTTGGCCATTACGTGCTCGGCCACGTGTGGTCGAGCGTGCTGGTCTCGACCGCGCTGACCTTCCTGGGTCTGTTGGGCGCGCACCTGGTGTCGCGCTTCTTCCTCAGCCACTTTGGCGCGCGCATGGGCTTTCATACGCTCGCGGACGTGGCCTCGATGCCGCTTCTCATGTTTCTGCTGACGTTGTTCTCGTTGGCGATCACACCCGCGACGCTCGCCTTCTCTCGCTATCACGAACGGCAAGCCGATCGCTTCGGTCTCGATCTCACCCACGACAATCGGGCCGCCGCCACGGCCTTCGTGGCGCTGGCCCAGCAGAACCTGACCGTGCCGCGCCCCGGGTTGCTCACCAAGATCTTCCGCGCCAGCCATCCGCCCATCGGGGAGCGTGTGGACTTCATCAACAGCTACCGGCCTTGGGAGCACGGCAAGCCTGGAATGTACGACCATCTCATTCGCCCTGAGATGGGGCGCTGAGGCGGATCAGATCGCCTTCTGGTCCCCCACGGCATCGTTGCTGGTCACCTCGGTCGGCACCTTGGCCAGGCCCTGCGCGATCTGGCTGCGCATGCAGACGAGGCCGGTGGCGGCCTGGAACACCAGCGCCACCGCCTGGGCGGTGAGGCTGGCGCCCAGCACGACGGCGTTTGGATCGGCGAAGGTGGGGGGGACGTAGCCGGAAAAGAGCAGGACCATGGCGGCCTGGGTGGTCCCCAGACCTTGCACGGAGATGGGCAAGGCTGACACCAGCAGGACCACCGGAATGGCGCCCAAGGCTGCCGCCCAGGGGACGTCCACGCCAAAACCGCGCAGGGCCGCCAACTCCACCGCGATGAGCGCGATCACGTGCGGGAAGCGGACGAGGACCGCCCTGAGGTGCCCTGCCAGGCCGGCCTGCAAGAGGACGTCGAAGATGGGACGCGACATCAGCCATTTCGGTCGCAGGGTCAGCACAAGCACATAGACGGCGAGGCCGGCCCAGACCAGCGCAACGGCGGGGGCGAGTCCCTTGGGCTGGGTTCCTGGCAATAGGAATCCCAAGGTGACGACCAGGAGCAGGGTCAGCAGGTTGGTGCCCATGATGAGCAGCACCGTGGCCACGCCGCGCATGACAGGCACCCCGCGCGCGCGATGAACGAAATACACGATGGCACCCTGGCCGATGCTGTAATTGATGATGGCCAGCAGATAGGTGGCCCCACGCACGACCATGATTTCGCGCAGGGGCAGTTTGGCCAGGAACCAGCCGAAGGTCTTCCACATCGCATACCCGTCAGCCAGGTAGACCAGCGCCGCCGCTATCAGAATGGCGGGAACTGTCCAAGGGGCCGCGTGTGACAGCGCCGCCCAGACGTCCGACAAGGGCGTCCGCCAGAAGAGCCACCCCAGGGCCCCCGCCGTGACCGTCCAGGCTCCTATCCGACCGAGACGTTTTCGCATGGAGGGCAGGTCATACACGAATACGCTGGGCTCGGAAAGGTTTGCCTCGGTCTGATCCGAGATCGATCGCGCGCCAAAGCGAAGCTCGCGACGGCTGGTGTTCAGATATTATGCCGGGATGATCGGTCGTTGGTGTGCATCTTCAGCCCCGTGCGTGTGGCTGGCGGCTTGTTTGGCGAGAAGAAAGGGAAACCATGGCTATCAAGTTTCTGGCGTTAGGTGATCTGCACCTGGGCGAGGCGCCCTCGCTGGTGAATTCCGATATGGGGCTTGCCCATTTTGGTGAACAACTTGCCGGCATCGTGGGCAAGCGGGAGGTGGAGACGGTCGTGTTGGGCGGCGACATCGTGGACCAGGCCATGTCTTCCTCGAAGTGCTACGAGGCGCGCTCGAAGGCCTTCTTTCGTGTGCTCTTCGCGGTGATCCCCAAGCCCGGCAAGGTGGTGTTCCTCTTCGGCAATCACGATCTGAACGTGTTCCGCAAGTTGTTCTGCGACGGCGAGCCGCACAGCAAGTTCTTCGTCTCGGGCGTGAAAGAGAACGGCAACCCGGCGGTCGGGCAACTGCGCAAGCGACTGGTGGGCGCCACCGACGTGACCTTCTCCGTGGCCAACCCGGTGTACGTTCAGCAAACCCACCGCCGCGTCTACGTCTTCCACCACGGCCATCACATCCGGTGGGACGTGCACAAGCTGTGGCCCTTCTTCAAACTGAGCGACTGGATCAACGCCGATCGGAAGGTCCTGGGGTCGGAGCTGGAATTCGGCAGCCCCAGCCCGGGCAAGGCCAAGAGGCTGGAAGACTTCGAGAATGGAACCTTTCCACTGGTGACCACCTTCTGGCGCAACAGCGAGGACACTGACGTTCCTCGCGAGGACAGAGTTTATGCCTGGCTTCACAATCTCAGCCGTCCCTTTGTCAAGGCGCGCAGGGTCGAGGTCGGCACGCGCAAGTACGACCTCGCGCGACTTCCTCTCGAGGCTTTCGGCAGGCACATCATCTGCGAGCACTACTTCCCGGCCTTGCTCGGCTCGCAGCTGCTGACCTTGCCGGCCGGCAAGCCGGTGTCCTTCGTCTATGGCGACACCCACGAGGTGGGCTATCACGGCACGACCATCAAGGACAGGAAGCTCGGCATCTTCAACACGGGCGGCTGGATCAGTTACCACCGCAACATCCACCCCGCGACCGCGGTGTATGTCGTGGAAGAGAAACGCGGCGAGGAGATCGAGAGTCTGTGGGAGATTGGATTCCCGACCAGACAAGTGGAGAGCATGGTGGATAGGATCGGCGAGGTCCTGGTGCCCAAGTGCCTGGGCCCATTCGAGCGGAGCATGTTCGAGACGCTGTATCGGCGTTGAGCCCGGAATCCGCGAGGTTCAACGTGCGTCGGCATCCGGCGAGGCGTCTTCGTCCGCCGAGGCGTCACCTCGGTCCACGCTGTCCGCGCCCGCATCCGCCCCCGAGTCGCCCGAGCCGGAACGGTACGCCGAGGCGTCCGCGCCGCCGGCCGTGGGGTAGCTCGCGCTGGAGCTGCAAGCCGAGGCGCCGCCGCCCCCGGTGGGCTGGGGATAGTTCGAGCCGCCCATGCCGCCCTGGCCTCCGCTCGCCACCGAGGAGCCGCCGCGCCCGGCCGAAGCGTAGGGACTGATGTAGGCTCCGGACGAGGAAGCATAGCCGCCGCCTCCGCCGCCTCCGCTGGAGCCGCGCGGGGGAACGGAGGTAACGCTCTTGCCTCCGCTTGGGCCGGAAGCGCGGGAGCCGCCTGAGCGACCGGCATCGTGGCCTTCCAAGCTGTTGGTCACGCAGCCCGAGAGGCAGAGGAACAACCCGGCCTTGGCCAGCGTGGGATAGCCGGGGAAGAGCGGCTGCGATCTGGGCTTTGCGGGTTTTGACACTCGGCTCATGGCACCCTCCAATGTGCAGGATTGTACTGCGGGCCTGGACGCCCTGCGGTGACCCGGGTCACCGCAGACCGGGTGACGGCGAGCACATGGCTCTGGCCCATCGGTCCTTGCTCGTGCAGCCCGAAGGTCGCTCGGAGGCCCGTCGATTTATGACCTTCGATGGGCAGCGGGATCGTCTACCTATCGTCGGAAGGCCCCCGCGGGGGCTGTCGGACATTGAACACCCTGGAACACATTCTCACGCCATGTCGACGCCTCCCTCTCACGTCCGTCTGTCCCTGGTAGGGGGCCAGGACCATCGCGCGGCCAGCGACGGCGATGTGGCGCGCGGTCTGATGGCGGGCGAGGTGTGGGCCAGTGTGGAAACGTGGCAGCGCTTCGCGCCCATGGTCTTGACGCTGGCTCGACGCACCCTGGGCTCGCATTGCGAGGCGGAGGACATCGCGCAGGAGGCCTTTTGCCAGGTCTATCGCAAGGTCCGCACCCTGCGCGAACCCGACAGCTTTCGCAGCTTCATCTACGCCTGCACCTTGCGCCTGCTGCAGACCGAGCTACGGCGCAAGAAGTTGCGTGCCTGGCTTTCCTTCGAGCAGCCCGACCTTCTGGATCGCTGGGGCAGCGCGAGCCTGGACGTAGAGTCGCGCAATCTGCTGCGCAGGCTCTATGGGTTGCTCGAGCGTCTGGGACCGCGGGATCGGATGGTCTTCGTCCTGCACCGAATGGAATCGATGAGCGTGGTGGAGATCGCCACGGCCATGGAGATCTCCGAGTCCACGGTGAAGCGATCGCTGGCCCACGTTGTGGGGCGCTTGCAGCACTGGATCAAGGATGAACCGCGTTGGCTTAAAATGGAGAGGGGACAATGAGAGGCGCTTCTGGTGATCCCATGGACCCGTTGGAGACGCTCGAACTCAAGCGTTGCCGCGATCTCATGGGACCTCCCAGCAGCGAGGAGCTGGAGCGGGGCTTGGACGGCTTTCTCGCGCGGGTCCATCCTCGCAAGGAGCAGCGAACCTGGCGCTGGCGACCAATGGCCCTGGCGGGCGCCGCGGCGACCGTGGCCATTGTCCTGGCCATCCAAGCCCCTGCGCTTGTGCGCATGTTCACCGGCGCCTCCGCGAGCCCCGCGCTCGCCTACCGGGTCGAGGGGGGCAGTGAGCTGGAGAGCGGATACTTGCGCGAGTCTGGGCAAGCGGGCCTCAACGTGTTCTTCAATGAGGGCAGCCGGTTCGATCTGGCGCCTGGTGCTCGTGGACGTATTCGCGCGGTGGACAAGCAGGGCGCTCATCTGGCTGTCGAGCGGGGCACGGCGGACTTGCAGATCGTTCCCGACGGCACCCGACGCTGGCTGGTCGACGTGGGGCCGTTCCTGGTGACGGTCAAGGGAACGGCGTTCGCCGTCTCTTGGGATCCGTCGAGCGAACAATTCGAGCTCAACCTGCGGCGCGGTCGCGTGGTGGTGAAGGGGCCGGTCTCGGCGGGCGAGATCGCCTTGCGCGCGGGCCAGAAGTTGATGGTGAATCTGGCGCGTTCCGAGAGCGTCATCAGCGAGGAGCTGCAGGAGCCGACGGGGTCGGCAGGGACTGTTCCCGGCGCCTCGCCGCGCGAGGAGGCGGCGCCGGGCGTGGAGCCCGAGCCGGCCGCGCCGCGCTGGTCGCCGCCGACCACGCCCAGGCCCGAGAAGGCGATCGTCGATCACCACTGGCGCGAGCAATTGGCGCGCGGCAACTGGGAGCGCATTCTGGCGGAGGTTCGGCGCATCGGTGTCAATGAGACCCTGAGCAAGGCTTCCAGCGAGGATCTGTACGCGTTGGCCAACGCCGCCCGCTATCACCACCAGCTCGATCTGGCGCGGGCCGCGCTCCTGGCGCAGCGTCGACGTTTTCCCGCGTCGCCGCGAGCTCTCGGGGCGCTGTACTTGCTCGGCCGCGTCGAGGAGGCGCGCGAGGCGGGAACCGCGCAAGCCATCGTGTGGTACGACGAATACCTGGCCCAGGCCCCCAACGGCCCGCTGGTAGGGGAAGCGCTGGGACGCAAGATGATCCTCACCGAGAAGCTCGGGGGTTCGGCCCGGGCGCGGGCCGTGGCGCAAGACTATCTTCGCCGCTTCCCCAAGGGGAACTATGCTGGATCAGCCCGCGAGTTGGTCGCGGCCCCTTGATCGAGGTCCTTTGAAGCGTTTCACCGCCGTCTTCATTCTCTTCACAGTGTTCGTCTGGACGAGAACCGCGCAGGCGGCCACGGTCTCTATCTTGTTGCCGTCGAACCCGTCCGCTGACATGAGCGAGGCGCTCCATCTTTTGCGGGGAGAGTTGCTGTCGGTCGGTCTGACCGTGGCCATGGACCCTCGTCCGGCGGACCACGATCAGGCCGGAGCCGATTCGCGGCGCTGGTTGGAGGGCCTGGTCGCGCGCGGGGTCAGCGCCGTGGTCGACACCGTCGAGGTCGAGACGGGCTTGGCGGTCGATGTCTGGGTGGTCAAGAGCGAGCCGCTGCGCTTCGAGGTCACGCGCGCCGCTGTCGAGCCCGACACGCCCAAGGCACCGGAGGTGCTGGCCTTGCGCGCGGTGGAAGCCCTGCGCGCCGGCTTGCTTCTGGTTGACCGAGCCGCGCGCAAGCAACAGCAAGAACCCGTGGCGCAGCCGCCACCCGCGCCCGCCCCCGATCCCATGGTCGAGCCTGAAGGGCGCTGGGGGCTCGAGGCCGGTGCGGTGGGGCTGGCCAGCCTGGACGGGGTCGGTTTGGCCATCTTGCCCACGGTGCGCGTGGGTTGGGCCGCTCGTTCGTCGCTCCTCCTGCAAGCGGCGCTGGCCGGTGCCGGGACGCGTCCCTCGCTCACCACCTCGGGGGGAAGCGTCCGAGTCGCTCAGCAATATGGCGTCCTGGGGGCCCGTTACCGTTTCCGCCCGCGCCAGCGTTTGTGGCCTTTCGTCGCCTTCGCGGCCGGGGCCATGCACACGTCGGTCGAGGGGCGCTCCGACGCGTTGACCGAAGGCCATACCGTGGACCAGTGGTCGTTCCTTCTTGAAGGAGGCCTTGGGGTAGGACTGCGCCTCACGCGGCGTACCTATGTCGCCCTGGCGGCGCACGTACACTGGGCCCAGCCCTATGTCGTCGTTCACATGGTCGATGCCGTGGGCGCCACCACCGGACGTCCCAACCTGGCCGTGACCCTTACCCTTGGTGCGTGGTTATGAAGTCGGGCGTGGCCGTCGGGTTGCCGATCATCCTTGCATGTGCGGGGTGCTGGCAGGCGGACCTCTACCCCCTGCAAGGCAAGCGCGGCGTCGATGCGGGCTTCGATAAGGGCGTCGAGGGGAGTGTTGATGCCGGCGGAGACAACGCCAGCTTGGATGGCGCTGCGATCCCTGACGCTGGCGTCGCGGGAGGCGCCGTCATCCACGTGGCGCCCGAGGGCGACGATCAGAATCCGGGGACGTTCGAACGCCCGCTGCGGACCGTGGCCAGGGCTCGCGATGTGGCGCGGGCCATGAATGTCGGGGGCGGTGACATCACGGTCACGCTACGAGGTGGAACCTACCCGCAGCCCTCCACCCTGACGTTCACCGAGGCCGACTCGGGCAAGGGCGGCTTCTACGTCAAGTACATGGCGTACCAGAACGAGCGTCCGCTCATCACGGGCGGCCGACCCATCGCGGGACCGTGGACGCTCTTCGACGCGGGCAAGAACATCTACGTCACCAGCGGGGTGACGGCGCGCTTTCGCCAGCTCTACGTCAACGGCGTCAAGGCGATTCGCGCGCGCTCTCCGAATCTTCTGGCCGGTGGTGCCCCCAACTTCAATCGGGCCACCGGGTTCAGCACGGCGGAGCACACCATCCAGGTCGCGGCCTCTGAGGTTGGCAACTGGAGCGATCCCAGCAAGGTCGAAATGCACTACATGACCGTGTGGGCGGACAACATCTTGCGGATAGCGTCGGTGACCACGTCGGGTGCGAGCGCCACGCTGAAGTTCCAGAGCAGCGAGGACGCCATTCTGTTCGTGCGACCGTATCCCTACTTGGCGGCCAATCAGTGTTACTACTTCGAAAACGCCCTCGAATTCGTCGATCAGGCGGGCGAGTGGTACCTGGATGAGAGCAAGAACGCCCTCTACTACAAGCCGCGTACCGGCGAGGACCTGGCGAGCGCGGTGGTGGTGGCGCCCATGCTCGAGACCGTGGTGAGCATCGAGGGCGCGAGCACTTCGCAGCAGGCGGGATACCTGTGGTTCCAGGGCCTGACCTTCGCCCATTCCACCTTCATGCGGCCCAGCCAGTTCGGCTTCCTCAACGAGGAATCGGGGCAATACACGCTGACCGCCACGGCGGACGTCAAGTTCACGGTGGGCCGCCCCCCGGCCGGTGTCACGGTCCGCAACGCCCACCACATCCACTTCGAACGCAACATGTTCACTCAGATGGCGGCCACCGGTCTCGATCTCGTGTCCGGCACACGTGACGACACCATCATCGGCAACGTCTTCACCGACATCGGGGGCAGCGGTATCTCGGTCGGCAAGTTCGTCGCCTCCGAGAAGACGGAGGTCCATGTTCCCTACAATCCGGCTGACAAGAACGAGATCTGCACCAACGACACCATCAAGAACAACTTCATCAGCAACGTGACCACGGAGATCCAGGGCGCCTGTGGCATCGCGTGCGGGTACCCACGCAACATCAACATCGAACACAACGAGGTGACCGGCGTGAACTACGCCGGCATCTCCGTCGGGTACGGCTGGACCTCTTCGGCCAATGCCATGGCCAACAACCGCATCAACTACAACAACGTCCACGGCGTGGCGAGAATCCTGGCGAGCGGAACCGGGATCGAAACCTTGTCCAACCAGAGCCCGGGATCCGAGATCCAATACAATTACCTCCACGACTTCGGCACCTCGTCGTGGGCCGATACGCCGGCGCACGGCTATCACCTGAACGGGGGGACGACAGGGTACACCGTCGCGTACAACGTGATGACCAGCGTACCCAAGGGGTTGATCGCCATCGACGCCAGGGACAACAACGTCTTCGACAACGGGGCCAATCCGCCGGGGGCCCAGAACACCATGGCCACGGCGGGCATAGAACCCATCTACGCCGATATCAAGGCGCTCACCATTCCCACGGCCGTGTTCTGAACGCCCAAGGCTTCTGTCCTCCTGGAGGGATAGCCTGTCGATTTCTGACCGAGATCCCTCACGGGCTCGTCTATCGCAAAGAACCTCCAGGAAGGATTGGCGTTCATGACGAGATCGCAGAGATGGATCACCATACTCGGGTGCGTGGCGGGGCTTGCAGCGTGCGGCTCGCCCAGCGACAACAACGCGAGCGGAGGCACCGGGGGCGGCGCGGACCTCGCCACCGGTGGCGTGACGGGGGTGAGCGGTGGAGCGGGTGCGGGAAACAGGGGAAGCAGCGTACGTGGAGGCAGGGGCGGTGGTTCGGGCGGCCGCACAGTCTCAAGCTCGGGTGCCACGGACACGGGCGGCGGCGCGGCCAACGGCAAAAGCAGCGTGAAAGGCGGCTCGGGCGGCGATGTGAAGGGCGGAACGGGCGGCTCGGCAGCCGGCGGGACCGGGGGGGCGGTGACGTTGGGTCCGGGAGGTCGCTCTGCCGGAGGTGCAAGCGGCGGCAGCAGGAGTGGAAGTACCGGCGACACCAGCAGCACCGGCGGGAGCTTCGCTTGCGCCGGACCGGCCCCCACCAGCCCGGCTTTCTCCGTTGACGGCGACAGCGTCACTTTCAACCTGAGTGCCGGCAAGATGAAGGTGCAGGTCTGCCAGGCCGACATCATGCGCGTGCAGTACACCACGGCCGCCAATCTTCCCAGCAAGACCTCCTTGGCCATCAACAATCCCTGGACTGCTGCGACCGTCTTCTGTGTCAGCGAGGCCTCTGGCTCCGTCACCATCGCCACCGCGCGCCTCAAGGCCAAGGTCAACATCGGCACCGGTGCCATCAGCTATGCCGATGCCGACGACAACCCCATCCTCGCCGAGAACAGCAAGTCCTTGACGGCCACCACGGTCGCGGGGAACAGCACATACAAGGTGCAGGCCACGTTTGCCTCGCCGGTCGGCGAGGGGCTGTTTGGTCTGGGCCAGCACCAGGACGGCGTGGTCAACAAGAAGGGGAAACAGGTCCACTTCCACAACGTCAACAACAACACCCAGGGCAGCCCCACCCAAGGCGGCGACATCACCATCCCGTTGCTCGTGTCGAGCAAGGGTTACGGCATCTTCTGGGACAACGCCGCCGACGGGGATTTCTTCGGCAACGATTCCAGCAACGCCGCCTACCGCTTCAGCTCCAACGCCGGCGACATGGTGGACTACTACTTCATGTACGGACCCGGCCTCGACGAGGTCGTCGCCCTCTACCGGACGGCCACGGGCGCGGCCCCGCTGTTCCCCAAGTGGGCCTATGGCCTCTTCCATTCCAAGGACGCCTACGCCAGCCAGTCCGAGTTGTTGGCGGTCAAGAATGGCTACCGCAACGCCAAGATCCCCGTCGACTGCATCGTGCAGGACCGGAACTACTGGACACCCTACGCGCAAGGCTCGCATATCATGGACCCTAAATCATCGTTCATGATTCTGGAACACCCGGGCTCAAGCGGCGGCTCGAAG
>CAZHUY010000119.1:0-18432 GCA_964535465.1 uncultured Myxococcales bacterium | reverse complement strand
GAACGTGAGGAGATGCTGAGCCTCTTGCAGGGCATGATGTGGGACAGCGAGCGGCACCATGGTTTCGTGCTGGAGGTGCAGGAGATCCTGAACCGCCTCTCACCTGACATGATGGATGCTGCCGCCGGATCCATGCTGCACCGTCTGGAGACCATTGCCGTCCGGGCCGGGGCCAGGGTGATGGCCGATCTGTGCCATGCCGCCGATGCCGCCTTGCTACGCCACGATCCGTCCGCGTTTGCCTGCGCCCTGGAACAACTGCGCGAGCGCTGGGGGATCATCATAGGCCTTCTGCAGGCCTATCCCTCTCCACAGGACGAGCCCGTTCAGGCGGGGTAGTTCTACCCGGTAGGTGTCACAGATTTGGGCTTGGTGATGTCGGGGGGCCGGCCGTAGCGGGGCACGCTGCTGGCCAGGTCATCGCGTTCTCCCCGCGCCAGGCGAGCCAAGGCCAGGCGACCCACCGAGAGCGCGCTCGGCCCGGTGGCGGCGCGCAGGATGGGCGAGCCGAGCTGCGCTTCGAAGATCTCGGGGTAGCGGTCCACCCCGTTCCCGCCCGCCAGCAGGGTAGCCCCAGCGGCGTTCTCCCTGACCCACGCGCAGAGTTGTTCGGGCGTGAGCATCAGATCGCTGTCGCCCTGGGCCAGTGGGGGAGACTGGTTGGTGCGGAACCAGCGGGCGTACACCTGCCCCTTGCCGGCGTCGATACAGGGCAGAACACCGTCGCCCCGGGTCGCGCCCGCCAGATCCAGAGCCAGTGCCTCGAGTGAAGAGACCAGCACCAGCGGGAGATCGTCGGCCAGCGCCAGCCCCTTGGCCACGGCCAGGCCTACCCGCAATCCGGTGAAGCTGCCCGGGCCGGCACCGCTGGCCAGGGCGCGCACCTGCGAGACGCGCAGTCCGGCGGCGCGCAGGACCTGGTCGCACAAGGCGAGCAGATGGGAGGAGTGTCGCGCGGCGGTCATTTCGGCGGCGGAGAGTGGTTCACCGGCGTCGGAGATGACGGCCACGCGGGCGCAAGGGGTGGATGTGTCGAAGCTCAGAAGGGGCATGCTGTCCTCGGCGAGATTGCGCGGTCGAGCTGTCGTCTTTCAGGGCAAGGGCCACCGTTTCAGCAGACGGACCACGTCGTTCTTCAGGGCGTAGGCCACGATCAGCCCCACCAAGACGATGCCCACGTAAGATGCCACCTTGCGGGTGCGGGGCGAGGGCGGCTTGCGCTTGATCAGCTCGATAACGAAGAACGTCAAGCGGCCACCGTCGAGAATGGGGATTGGCAGGAAGTTGAGCAGGCCGATGTTGATGGACAGCAAGGCCATCAACCACAGGTACTCGGCCAGACCTTGCTTGGCGGCGACCCCGGCGGCGTAGCCGATGGTGAGAGGGCCGCCGATGGCGTCGGGTGACATTTCCCCCCGGATGATCTGGACGAAGCAGCGGGCGGTGAATGCGATGATGTCCCAGGTTCGTTCGACCGCGTGCCCCACGGCGTAGAAGAAGCGATTGTGGATGGGCACGGGGTCCGCGGTTTTCCACGCGAATCGGTTGCTGGCGCCGAACACCAGGCGTTGTTCCTCGTGGTGATAGGCGTCGAGCTGCGAACGGGTCTCCTGTCGGAAGGTGGCTTGTCGAGGCACGCCGCCCGGCGAGATCCAGGACAACTTGAATTCGCGCTGCGGGTCCTGGGCCAGGCGCTGGTGCAAGATGTTCCAGTGCAGGAGCGGCTGTCCGTCCAGCTCCAGCACCTGGTCGCCCCGGCGCAGCCCGATGTGGTCGGCGGGGGTACCAGGCTCGACCGAATACACGAACATCTCGGAAGGACGAATGCCGGTCTCGTAGCGTCGCCCGTGCACCGGATCCACGATGGGCTGGGGGATGACCACCGCGTTGCCGGGCTCTTGCAGCTCGACGTGCACGAAGGGCAGAGCGGAGTGCGTTCCGCGCAGGTACGAGATGCGTAGCGGTGCGGCGCCGGCGCGAGCAGCGGCGCGTTCGAATTCACCCCAGTGCGAGACCGGGGTGCCGTTGACCGAGGTGATGTAGTCGAAGGTTCGCAATCCCGCCTGGGCCGCGGGTGAGGTCAGGTCGGTGATGCCGATCTCGGGCAGTTGAAAGCGCGGCGACACCCCTATCCAGCCGACGGTCTCCTTGAAGTTGAGCAACCCGCGCCGCTCCAGGCGCGCGGGGGTCACGTCCCGTTCCTCCGCCTCGATACCACGGCGGATGCCGAAGCGCAGAGTCTTGCCAGGCGAGGCGGCGATGGCCTCGTCCAGCTCCTCCCAGTAGCGGACGTAGTGACCGTCGATGGTCTCCACGCGGTCACCTGGCACCAGGCCGGCGTTGGCGGCGGGGAGACCCGAGATGACCGTGCCCAGGGTCGGGGGCAACAGCGTGCGCTGGCCCACGAAGTGCACGAAGTAGATGCCCATGGGCAGGAGCAGGTTGAAGAGCGGGCCGGCCATGACCACCACGAAGCGCTGCCAGAGCGGCTTCCAGCACAAGGCCTGGCCGCGCTCGCGCTCGGGCACGGGCTCGCCCGCCTCCTCGCCCAGGAGGCGCAGGTAACCTCCCAGGGGAAACAGCGAGAGTCGGTACTCGGTCGCGCCGATGGTGAAGCTGAGCAGCTTGGGACCAAAGCCGAAAGAGAAGCGCAGCACCCTGACCCCGAACAGCCGGGCCACCAGGAAGTGTCCCAATTCGTGCGCCAGCACCAGCACGCCCAGGAGCGCCACGACCGCGACGATCCAAAGCGCCGGCGTCACGCGGAGGCTCCACGGGGAATCATTGTGCGTCTGGACATGGGCATGCTGGGAGACCAGTCTTGTAGCACGCAGGAGGGGGGGCATGTAGCGCCGGCAGCGCAGTCGCGTTAGTCTGAAACTGTGAAAAAGGGCCCTGCCTTCAGCTTCGACGTTTCGCGCGAAGGGATCGAGGCGCGGTTGGACGAGATGGGGCGCAAGCTGGAACGCATGCGCGGCCTCTATGAATCCTTCTTCATGGGCGTGGAGCGCACGCCGCCCAACTCCCTTCGCCGCGACTTGAACCGCCAGATGCTGGAGATGCAGCAGGTTCCCATCGGAAACGCCTCGCTGCGCTTCCGCTACCAGGCGTTGTCACAGCGCTGGATCCTGCTGGTCACGTACTGGAACCGCACCATGCGCGAGATCGAGTCGGGCACCCTGAGCCGGGATGTCGCTCGGGCCCGGCGCCACATGGCACAGAAGGGGATCTCGGCGCTGACCGTGGAGGAAGCCCAGGCCATGGGCATTCCCGCCAATCGGGCCAGGGCCTTCGTGGCCCATCAGCAGATGGAACTCGAGCGGCGAGCCAAGACGGGGACAGCGCCAGCCGCCACGCCTCCCCCGACCACAACCGCGGTGGCGGCGCCGGCCGGTCCGCCGCCGGTCCGCGCACCCGAGAGTGGGCCCCCGCCCATCCCCGCGACCCCGCTGCCCGGTTTGCCCGAGGCCGACTTGCAGGACAGCTACCGACGTTACGTCGAGGCTCACGCCAAGCTGGGGGGAGACAAGGCGCCGCCGTCACTGGCCAAGATGCGCGAGCGTCTGGCCCGACAGCTGCCGCAGATTTTGGAGGCGAACCGCTGCTCGCGCGTGCGCCTGGAGGTTGCCGTCGATGGTGACAAGGTCCGCCTGCGGGCTTGGCCAGTCGTGGGCAACGATTCGGACCAGAGCTAGAGCTGACCGCTCCGCCGCTTCGTCCTCTCAGCTCGTCGTCGGGCTACATTCCGGAGCGCGACGTGATCTCGGCCGGGCAGGTGATCTGCTTGAACACCATCTCGGGGTTGTCCGCGATGTTGAACCAGTCGGTGAACCACTTGCAGCCCTCGATGAGCTGGGGTTTGCCGTTGAAGGCCGCCTGGCACTTCTGGGTCACGCAGGCCTTGTCCTTGCACGAAGTCAGGATGCCGCCGTTGGTGGCCCCGATGTCGACGTTGCCCCACTGCGAGGGCCCGGCGGTGCAAGCGTTGTTGGCGCCCACCCCGCCGCCCGGGATGAGCAGATCGAATTGGGCGGATTCGATACCGCCGATGTTGATGACCTGGACGATCATCGTCTTGTTGGCGAGCGACTGCGAGCCGGGGTTGTTGCCGTAGTGGCCCTTGCCGGTGAAATCCAGCTGGAAGCAGGTCCCGCACGGCACACCGTTGTGGGCCGCGTAGCCGAAGGCCAGCGTGTCGCTCACCGCCCAGGGCGCGCCCCAGTAGCACATGAAGCTCTGGCCGCCGTTGCACGCACTCTGCATGTTCTTGTCCGCCGTGGAGACGCCATCCTTGCCACAGGACGTGCACGGCTTGCCGTTGGCGTTGGCAGCCCAACCGCAGGAGGCTTTGCAGCAGTCCCAGTAGCGCGTGGTCCAGCCGTTGCTGCCCCCGCTGGTGATCCTGGGAGGCTGGGGGTAGGTGGATTTGCTGGAGCTGCTGCTGGCTCCAGCGCTGCTGCCGCCGCTGGATCCTCCGCGGTTGGTGGTGCCGCCGAGGCTGGCTCCGCCTGTGTTGACCCTGCCCCCGGAGGCTGTCCCGCCGCTTGCGGAAGAGGCGCCCGTGCTGGTTCCGCCAACCCCGCCCGAAGAGTTGGCGCTGCTGCCGCCCCGGGAGGAGGAGGACCCGCCCATCTCGATGGAGCTGCCCATGGCGCTTCCTGGGTCTTTCGTGCCACCGGAGCTCGCAACGCTGGAACGGGAGCTGCTACTCGTGCCCCCGCCCCCGCTGTTGCCGCCCTTGGGGCTGCTCGAGGCGGAAGACGATGAGGACGAATCTCCCGTGCCGCCGTTGCTGTGCGAGGGGGGCGCCAGGGCGCAGCCACAGAGACCGCTCGCAAGGACAGCAAGAATGGGCGGAGGGAGGAACTTCATGCGCATACTCCTACTTTGCATTCCTAGAACCCGGCTGGCTGGTGGATCGGGAACGGCGCGGGGGTCACAGAAGGTACGAAATGGCATGGGTTTGGGCAAGTTCAAGACACACGCGAGACGCGCAAAATCTTCGCCCGATGCGTTGACGGCACCAGCGGCGGACAGAGCGAGGCTCGCGAATCCTCGGTGCGGGTCAGGCCCCGCGGGTGGAGTAGCGCGAACGTCCTTGCAGTTTCCAGGCCTTGATGAGACCGACGTTTTTCGCTTCGATGGGGTCCATCTCGCCGAACTCGCCTTGCACCGATTCGGGGAGTTTTTGATAAAAAGTGTTGGTCACCACCATCTGGTTGGACGCGGCCTCGGCCAGCAGGCGGGCCGACAGGTTGACGGCGTCGCCCACCACCCCGATGTGCGTCTGGCTGAAGGGCCGGTAAAGGACCACGTGGATGTCCCCCATGGCGATGCCCACGTGCACGCCGCCCGACGGTTGCACCCGATCCAACTGCCTTTGCCAGCGGTTGGAGACGGAGTTGCCGATCTGCAGGAGTGATCGGGCGCACTCCAGGGCGCGCGAGGGGATGCCCTCATCGGTTTCGGGCGCTCCGAAGAGCGCCAGCACCTCGTCGCCTATGAACTGGCCCATCATGCCGCCCGAGTTGATGATGGCGTAGCGCGAGTTGGAATAGAAGGTGGTGAGGGCGCTGCGCATGATCTCGTCGTCGCGCGTGTCGCGTACGAAGCTTGAGAAATAAGAGAGGTCGGCCAGGATGACCACCACGTCGCGGTAGCGGCGCGGCGGCAGGATGCGCTCCGGGCTCAGGCCGTACTGGGTGTGCAGTTGCAGCAGGCGCGACCAACCGAAATGCCAGAGCAGCGACGACTTGAGCGGGCTCTGCACGTGGCGATCGCCGAAGGCCCAGTGCCACTTGGCTTGATCGATTCCGCTGCGTAGGTCGCTCAGCCCCTCGACGGTGACCGTGGGCAGGTCCAGGTTGAAGCACTCGCGAATCAGCTCGCGCAGCCTGATCTCGTCCCAGACTTCCAGCTCCAGTTCGGGGCGGATGGCGGCGCGCAAGCGGCCGAACAACCCTGGCCAGTCCGATCGCCCCGCGCGGTCAATGAGCAAGACCACGCGGTCGGCATCGGGCACCGTGGAGGAGGGGATTCCGTACTTGTGCTCCAGATGGTTGACCAGGCGATCGCTGGGGTAGCCGTACTTCACCTCGAGGAAATAGGGGGGGAGGCCCGGGCGACGTACCAGCATGTCGGCAAAGGCGCCTGGCTCGCCTAGGTCGACCTCGCGGGCCACATCCACCAGGTCGGCGGCCGCGCCGTCGTGCTGGACCGCGTGCACACGGCATATGTCGCAGCAGATCTCTTCGAGAAACAGTCGGAGCTGGCGCAGGAAATTAGGGTTTTCAGAGCTGCTGGTCAGAGTCACGGTCATAGCCGTCCATTGTACATGCAAGCCCCCCAAACCCTTCGTTTCCATCATGCTTGACTTAGGGTGGGCCTCTCGCTAAGCACTGGCCCAATGACTCGCGACGAAGACGCCCTCTCCCCCGCCTTGTTCGACCGCCGGATTGTCGAGCGCAACATCAAACGCGGCCTGATTACCCGCAAGGATTACGAGAAGTACTTGAAATCGCTGTCCGATGCCGCGGACAAGGTCAGAGTTCCCGACGAGGAGCAGCCCTCGGAGGGCTCCTCCGCAGAAGTTGCGGGCAGCAGCTCCGAGCCGACTGCCAGCGCGGGTTGAAACCGGGGGCTGGGCTGCGTAGCCTTGTCCCATGTCCGACTCCGACAAGAAGCCAGGGTTCACCGTCACCGATCGTCGCTCGCGTACCGAGGAGGGCGAGTCACGTCCGTCTTCCGCCGCGCCCGAGGAGCCTGCGGCAAAACCGAGTCAGCCGAGCCAAGCGCCTTCGTCGAGCCAGGTGCAGGCGCGTGAGTTGCCGCCGGCGGATTTCTCGACCTTCGTTCTGTCCTTGGGCAGCTCGGCCCTGATTCACCTGGGGCAGGTCGAGGACCCGGGCGAGGGCGGTAGGCACCGTGATCTGCCCATGGCCAAGCACACCATCGATCTCTTGTCCCTGCTGCGCGAGAAGACCAAGAACAACCTCAGCCAAGAGGAAGACGAGCTGCTCGAAAGCCTGCTCTACGACCTGCGCCTGCGCTACGTCGAGGTGGTCAAGGCCGGGTCGTAAACCGGCGCGGGAGGCGAGGTCGGACGCGGCACCTTCTCCGGGGGGCCGGCCCGCCACACCTCGTAGAAGAACAGCACGAATCCCAGCAGAGCCAGCAAGGGGAAGGCGATCGCCAGGGTCCATGAAACCTTGGGTAGGCTCTCGCGGTACTCGGGGAACCACCAGTCGAGGCGAACCCTTCGCCAGGACGAAGCGATGTTGATCTGGTTCGAGGTGTAGCGGTGCCACGGGGCGTCCGCCTCGGCCTCCTCCCAGTCGGCATCGTCGAGCGCGTGTCTGAGCATCCAGTAGTGGCCCATGATCGGTTGGAAGGGCGGCAACCACTGCATGGGGTGCATCTCTTCGAAGCACGCGCCGCACCCGGTGGACGGGTCGAGCATGCCGCTACCCTTGGTGTCGGGGCGGCCCAGCCAGGCGTGTGATGCCTCGGCTTGGATGCGAATGAAATGATCCCAGTAAAAGGCGTTGCCCAGGTACTGCACGAAGACGCCCAAGAGCACCACGCCGGTCACCGCACCGCCCACCCACAGGCGCCAGCGCCACCTGCGCAGCGGCGAAAGGCAGTCGTCCAGAAGCGCGGCCAGCGGCAACAGCACCACGGGAACCGCGAACACCAGGTAGCGTGGGCCCCAGGCGTAGTCACCTGCCCAGAAGGTCAGCCGGGCATTGACCAGCAGCGGGGGAATCAGGACCAAAAGGAACGCCGGCAGAAAGTGCGGCCAACGGCGTGCGGCGCGCGGTAGCCCCAGGAGCCCCGCCACCAGGGGCGGGCTGTAGAGGAAGACGCTCTTGCCGGGTGAAAGCAGGAGACCCCACAAGCCCACGGCGACGTTTTCGCTGATGCCCACCGAGCTGGACAGGTTGTAGCCCGCAGCCGTGAAGCTGCCCCAGCGCGCGTGGTTGTAGAGCAGGATCATGGCGGCGAAGGGCAGGGCCACGACCATGGCGGTAACCGCTGTCTCCAGCATCACGCGCCAGCGGCTGCGCAAGGTCCACGCGAGATAGAGGCCGGCGGCGACCACCGAAACCAGGTAGACGTACTTGGCGTTCACCAGCAGCCCGGCCCACAGACCGAAAAGGGCACCGTTGCGGCGGGACGGATCTTGTCGCGTCCTGAGGAGCTGTCCGAAGAAGCCGAGGAAGCACGCCGCCTGCAACACCTCGGAGTAGGGGTAGCGGGCGTAGACCCAAAGCGTGGTTCCCAGGCCCAGGGTCACGGTGGCCAGCCCCGCCGAGAGCGGACGGCTGCCCAGCCGTCGACACAAGCCGAAGAACAGCACGCAGGTCAGGGCGCCGAGGATCGCGGTCCCCAAGTGGCTGGTGAAGCGCCAGGCGAGCTGGGCGTGCAGGGGCGCCGCCGCGCTGATATGACGTTGCAGGAAGGCGCCTGGCACATGGATCAGCCCCTGCAGCAGGGGGGCGGTGGCGTAGACCTTTCCGTCGCTCCCCAAGGGCAGTTTGCCGGGCCAACGCGTGCGAACGGAGATGGTGCCGTGGTTGGCCATGCTGTCCGCCAGCTCCCAGATGGGGGTGGCGTCGGCCCAGGGGCGCTCCCGGGTCATCGAGAACATGGTGACGAAGAAGATCGCGGCCAGCAGACACCACCACCCTCGTCGTCGGAAGCGGAACATCTCCATGAGAAGGCGCGATGATAGCTCAGCCCGCCAGGGGGCGCTCAACCGATTCGAAGATCAGCAGCGAGACGCGCAGGCCGCCATTGCGGAGGGCGTGGGTGGCTTTGACCGGTCGGCGCAGGCCGGCTTTGAGCGCCTGGACAAAACCCGCGTCCAACCCCAGCACACCCACGCGCCAGCCCGGGTACTGGGCATGCAGGATGCGTCCGATGTCGCGGCCCAGGCGCGTCACCTGCCCGCGATCGCCCAGGCGGCGGCCGTAGGGTGGATTGATGATCATCAGGCCGCGGGGGGCAGGGGCGGGCACACTGCCGAAGGTCGCCGCCTGGAATCCTACCTGCGCGCTGAACCCGGCGCGCTCGGCGTTGCGGCGGGCGATGTCGACTGCGGCCGGATCGCGATCCGCGCCCATGATGGACAAAGGTGGTGTGGCGAGCTGTGCTGGCTCCGCGCGCGTGCGCAGGTCGGCCCAGGCTTGGGCCGGCAGGCAGGGCCATTTCTCGAAGGCGAAGGCGCGCTGCAGTCCCGGCGCTCGGCCCAGGGCCATGGCACACGCCTCGAGCGCGATGGTGCCCGAGCCGCACATGGGATCGAAGAAGGGCAGGGAGGGATCATACTCGCACAGGGCCAGGATGCCGGCGGCCAGCGTTTCGCGCAGGGGGGCTCGACCGGTTTCCACGCGCCAGCCGCGCCGGTGAAGGAGCGCACCCGACGAATCCAGGCTGACGGTGAACTGGTCGTTCTCCCCGCGCACAAGGACGCGCGAAAGCTCGCTGACGTCGTCGTCGTCCGTCGGACCCTCGGGCCGCGCGGGCAGCGGTCCCAGACGATCGCGCACCGCAAGCTCCACCGTCTCGGCCAAGGCCTTGGTGTGGTACAGACGACAGCGCGTGGTCGACACGTCGACGCGCAGGGGCCGGTCCTTGGGCAGGAAGAGCCTCCAGGGCAGCTCAGCCAGCTTGCGGCGCAGGGGCGCGAAGTCGCGCGCCTTGACCTGGCCCAGGCGCAGCACCACGCGGCTGGCGATGCGCAGGTGCAGGTTGGCCGCCATGCCGGTCTCCAGCTTGCCGCGAAACTCGACGCCTCCGGGGAGCGCGCGCGTCTCCGTGGCCCCGGGCAGACGAGCGACCTCCGTGGCGAGCGCGTCTTCCAGCCCAGGGGTCGCCGCCGCGAACCACAGATGGCTCTTGGTCCCGACCTCCTTGGCGGGGCGCGCCTCGATGGCCGGCCCTCGCGTGGGCTTCTTCTCGCCCGGCTTGGGCATGCTGTCGGGGCGGCCGGCAAAACGCAGGTGGGCCAGGATCTCGATGGTGCCGCTGCCGCCCGGAACGGGTGAATCCATGTGGGCCAGCACCACGAAACCCAGCGACTCGGCCTTCTTGCTGAAGGCGGCTAGCGCGCGCGCCCGCAGACCGGGATCGTCGACGCGTCCCTCGCGCACCAGGTGGCTGGGCAGCTCGAACTGTGGCTTGACCAGCACCACGCCCTCGGCGCCCGCCCGCAGGCGGAAGGCCAGCCCGCGTAGCATGTTGCGCGCGGCCACGAAGCTGACGTCCACGCTGAAGAAATCGAAGGGACCGGGCGCCTTGTCCAGCGACAGGGTCTTCCAGTCGGTGCGCTCCAGATTTTCCACGCGCGCATCGGCCGCCAGTTGGGCGTCGAGTTGGCCGTGGCCCACGTCTACCGCCGTCACGCGCCGGGCTCCGCAGCGCAACAGCACCGCCACGAAGCCGCCGGTGGACGCACCCACATCCACGGCATGGCCACCGTGTACGCGAGACGCGAGCCCAAACCGCGCCACGGCCGCCTCCAGCTTGCGTCCGCCGCGGGTCAGTTCGTCGTTCATACGGGCTTACAGCGCGGGCAGATTGCCCATCTGCAACAGGCCCAGCAGCCGCGTGATGAGCATGGGGTCACCGCTGACTCTTAGCCGGCCCGCCAGGAAAAGCTGCATGGCTGCCTGCGTGCCATTGTCGATCATGCTGCGAAAGTCGTCGTCGCTGACCTCGATGGTGCAGTGGGGCTGGCCCACGGCTCCCGCGTGGCAGATGGCGGGCGAGCTGACCAGATCAGCCGTCCAGGTCCCGCCGTCCGCGCCCGCTATCTTGAACAGGAAGGTGGCCGACACTTCTTTGGTGCGGTCCGGATAGCGGTTCAGGGCATCGGGGACGCGGCGTTCGAAGAAGTCTTTCACGGATGTTGGCATGGGGACCTTGGCGGACGATTGTGATCGAGCGGTTGGGGCTGTCAACGTCGGCCGCTGTGGCGCTTGCTGGCAGCCCCCGTCGCCACCCCCCCATGGCCGTCGGGGCCCAGCTCGGTCCCGGGGCGCAGGTGGGCGAATGGTCCGACCTCGACGCCCGGCCCGATCACCGCCTGGGTCGCGACCGTGTAGGGCAGCAGCACCGCCCCATCGCCCACGACGGTATCGGCGAGCACGCAGCCTTGGCTGATGGTCGCGCCCTTTCCGATGCGGGTCTGGCCGCGCAGGGTGACGTTGCCCTCGATCTCCGCGTCCTGGCCGATGGTCACGTCGGCTTCGATCAGCACGGTGGCCGGATCGCGGAAGGTGGTGTGCTTCATCCAGCGGCTGATCACGCGCAGGCCCATGATGGTCTCGGCCTCGATGAGCTGCGCACGATCGTTGACGCCGGATGTCTCTTCGGAGCTGACGTCGACCGAGTCCACGCCGATGCTGGCCGCGGCCTTCTCGATGATGTCAGTCAGGTATAGCTCGCCCTGGGCGTTGCGGGGCGACAGGTGCGCCACCGCCTGGCGAAGGAAGTCGGCGGGTCCGGCGTAGATGCCGGCGTTGACCTCGCGAATCTCCAACTCTTCCGGGCTGGCGTCCTTGTGCTCGACCACCCGGACGATGTGGCCGCGCTGGTCGCGAACCACGCGGCCGTAGCCGTGCGGGTTGGCGACCTCGGATGTCAGCATGACCAGACTGCCCTTGGCGCGCGCCTTTTTCACCAGCGCGGCCAGGGTCTCGCGGGTGAGCAGTGGCACATCTCCGTAGAGAATGACCACGATGCCTTTCCAACCGCGCAGGGGCGCCATGCCCAGGCGGACCGCGTGACCGGTGCCTTTCTGCTCGGCCTGCTCGACCACGGTGACCGTGCCGGGGCCATGGCGCTCGTTCAGCGCCTTCTCCACTTCGGCGAGCTGGTGACCCAGCACGGCCACCACGCGCTCGGCCTTCAGCTCGAGCGCGCGCTCGACTGGATAGGACACCAGCGGCACCCCCAGGATCCTGTGCAGAACCTTGGAGCGCGCCGAGTACATGCGCGTGCCTTTACCGGCCGCCAGAATCAGGCAAGCCAGCCCACTCTTCGTTCTTGTTTGGCCTCGACTCACGGAGAACCTCCGGCGGTTTCTTACCACCACAGTTGGCGTCACGCATCAGATGAAATTCATCGATAGGGCGCGGCGCCAGGGCGTGCACCTTGGAGGGCACCCCCCGTGACGACAGCCTCTAAGGCAGGAGCGTCGAGTCGATCTCGATATAGGTCAAGGTCGGAACCTTGCTGCCCCCCAGTTGGGCCGCCACCAGCAACGTGTCACCACGGGCAGCGATCCTGACCTCGCGTGGCGAGCCCAGGATCGCGCCGCCCATATCGAAACGGAAATGGCTGAGAATCGGTTCGGCCTCCGTCAGGCGCATCAACACCAGCTCCGCCGTTCCAGTGCCGCTGGTTTCCTTCCATTGGCAGTAGGTCAAAGGGAGCTCGCCCCCGGTCCAGGCTTTTTCCAGCCCATAGGTGCCTTGCGATGAGTAGACGACCCAAGCGGCGAAGGTTCTTCCTGACTGAGTCCTGGCCAAATCGAAGCCGGCGCTGGCGGTCAGTCGAGCGGTGCATGAGGTTTGCCCGAGACAGGGATCGGCTGAGTAGTCGGGGGAGGGAGATGCCGAGGGGCAGTCGCTTTGGGTCGTTCCTATGGCAGGCGGGTCTGGTAGCCGTGTGGACCGCCAACCTGGTTCCATGATCTGTCGGGTGAACAACCGCACGCCGTCACTGCTCCCCACCGCCACGAGGGGGAACGGGGTGGTGCCGTCAAGGCCACCTGGCAGGAGGCGCAGCGGCCAGGTCAGCGTCACGGCAGGCGCGCTACCTATGAGGTTGGTCAGCAGGTTTTGCGTGTCCCCACCAGGAGCTCGCAGATAGAGAACCTCGTCCCCATAGAACCAGGCCAGCCATGGTTGCTTCTTCTCATCGACCGCGAGAACCGTGGAAGCAGGTCTTCCCCGTTCGGCAACCTTTCGGTCCGTCCAGCACGAGCCGTTCCACGTCACCAGGTGAGGGGCATAGTCCTCGAAATCCATGGCGTAGGTCAGGTACCCCGTGTCGTCGTCGACCATGCGTGCGTCCAGGTAGGGGCCACTGTTTTGCTTGATCGGAATACTCGAACGAACCCAGCCGTCGTTGGTCTCGCGAATCGTCAGCAGAGATCGGTAATCGCTCGCGAAGAACCAGCGCTTTCCGCTGGAGCTGCTGCTCATGGAGCTTTGCGTGACCTGGTAGGAGGAGAGCGTGGCCTGGTTGATGGCCGACACATCCTCGACCTGACTTTCGGTCGCGGTCACGGTCATCAGGCGCGCTTTCGCCGAATTGTCATCCGGATTGTAGGTGATGCTGAACAACGATGTGCGGTCGGTGGTCGCGGAGAGACTCGCTGAGCCCGGAAGCGTTCCACAGGTCAGGTCGAGGGCCTTGCGTACGGCGCACTCGGCTTGCCCGCAGGTGATGAGAGGATCGATGTTTCGCACCGAGAGCGCGCAGTCTTTCGAAGCCGTGGGAGCCGCAATCTTCGTGTCGGGGGCGCATGGCTTGCCACCGGATGCGGAGCCCCCCGCGGCGCCGGAGCTGCCTCCCGTGCTGCCGCCGACCTGGCTGCTCACCACGCCCCTGGTACCTCCTGCTGCCGAGGTCCGGCCTCTGAGCGCGGACGAGTCCTGACACCCGAGCATTCCCAGTGTGCCGATGGCAAGGGACAGGACAGGAAAGCGAACCAAGAAAGGAAGTCGCGTGATCTCCATCCGTGCATGCCCTCCGCAGCCGCCGGTGCTTGCCGGCGGTCAGCATAATACCGCGTCTCCCGCCAACATTGTTCGCCGGCTTGGGATCCCCGTGGCCCCGACTACAGCCGGCAAACCTGTCGCTGACCCGTGCTCCGGGGGTTAGACTTCGCGCGCTTGCATCTGCCCAGCAACTTCACCCCGCTCTGGCGACTCCCGACCGATCTGGCGCCGCTCGATGGCACATGGTTCTGCGTCCACGACGGCAAGCTTCTGCTGCGCCATGGTCCTGACGGTCCCGAACTCCCGCGTTTGCCTGCGGGTCAGTCCTTGCCCCTGCCGACCGCCTCCGTCCATTGCATCGGCAGGTGGGAAGACGTCGTGTGCTGGGCCACCAACCTGGAAGCCCCACCCGAGTCCCTGCCCCCCGGTTTCACTCTGGAACCGATGCGTGGGCTGTTCGGCAAGCTCGCCGAGGATCGACTGGCGATGGCCGGCCGCGCGCTTCAGGTGGTCGAGTTTCATCGCACCCACCGCTACTGCGGCACCTGTGCCTCGCCCACCGAGCCGCACGACGAGCAGCGCGCCCGCCGCTGTCCCCGCTGTGGCGCGATCATGTATCCGCGCATCGCGCCCGCCATGATGGTGCTGGTGAAACGCGACACAGGGGTGGGGCGCGAGCTGCTGCTGGCGCGCGGGACCCGTTTCCCCGGTGCCTTTTACAGCGCGCTGGCCGGGTTCGTCGAACCTTCGGAGTCCATCGAGGATTGTATCCATCGCGAGATCCGCGAGGAGGTGGGCCTGCGCGTGCGCAACCTGCGCTACTTCGACAGCGAGAGCTGGCCCTTTCCCCACTCCTTGATGATCGCCTTCACCGCCGACTACCAAGGCGGCGAGATCGTCCGCGACCCCAGCGAGATCCTCGACGCCCAATGGTTCCCCCTCGATCGCCTTCCGACGCTACCGCTCCCCGTCTCCATTTCCCGACGTCTCATCAACCATGTCATCGCCGAGGTCGCGCCCCATCACACGGCCCTGGCTGACCGGAGCGCCCCATGAACCCCGGGGGAGGGTTTGCGGGGAAGGGCGGCAGGGCGTGATTCCCCGGCTGACTTGCCCCCGAAGATTGCGGTATACAATCGGCCTCCATGGCCTCTTACGTCCTCGTGGTCGAGAGCAACCCGACGCTGGCTCGCCGCATTAGCGAGACGCTCGGGGAAGCCCATTACTCGCTTTCCACCGAGGCCGAGCTGAGTTGGGCCCGCCGCACCTTGGCGGTGCGCTCGCCTGACGCCATCATCCTGGACACCACGCTCTCCGACGGCAGCGGCTTTGCTCTGGCGGATGAGGTCCGCCGAAATCCCAGCACCGCCCGTACCCCTATCTTCTTCGTGGCCAGCTCCCACCGCGGGGCCAGTCATCGGGCAGAGGCGCAACGCCGCTTTGCCCCGGCCGAGTACCTACCCACCCCACTCGACGTGGATCGCCTGCTGGCGCGCATGCTGCAGACCGTGCCGCCCAGCGAGCTGCCGGTGGCGCCCATCATTCCCAACTACCCGGGCGTCTCCGATCCGGAACAGCGCAAGGAGAAACGCTCGGTCGAGGTGACCGCCAAGCACTTCTCCGAGGGCGATTCGGGACTGCACGGCTCGCTGGCCCGCCAGCCTTTTGCCCGCGTCCTGCAGCGGATCTACTCGGCCCGGCTCTCGGGGGCGCTCCTATTGGCGCGCGGCGAGACCAAGAAGATCGTCAACTTCGAGGAGGGTTATCCCGTCTCGGTTCGCTCCAACCAGTTGAACGAGTGCTTGGGCCAAATCCTGATGGAGCAGCACCTGATCACCCCCGAGGTGCTGGAGGAATCCCTGCGCAAGATGAAAGAGGCGCGCAAGCACCAGGGCGAGGTCCTGGTGGCCATGGGCGCGCTGTCTCCGTTCAATCTGTCGCGCGCGCTCATGCTGCAGATGGAATCCAAGCTGCTCGAGGTCTTCTCTTGGACGAGTGGCGATTTCATGTTCAAGAAGGGCTTGCCCCGGCAGGACGTGGCGATGCGCCTGGAGCGCACCCCGGCGGCGCTGATCCTGGAAGGCATACGCCGTCACTACGATGCCGAGCGCATCCACCGCGTACTGGAACCGCTGTCGGGCAAGGTCCTGACCCCCCACCCCGACCCGCGCCACCGCCTGCAGGACATTACCGCCGACGCCAATGAGCGTCGCTTCATCGAGGGGCTGGACGGTTCGGTCAAGCTGGAGGCCGCGCTGGCCAGCTCGCCCATTCCCATCGATAGGGCGCGCTTGTTGCTGGTGGCCATGGTCGAGGCCGGGATGCTCTCGCCAGCCCAGGGCTCCGGGCGCGTGCAGAAAGAAGAGGTGCGACGCACGCCCCGTCCTCTGGAGACGAACACCACCAGCCCCATCGTCGTCGAACGCAGCCGCGAAGAGCTGGTGGCCTTGCTGGCGGTGATGCGCGTGCAGAGCCACTTCGAGGTCTTGGGCCTCGAACGCGAGGCCACCGCCGCCGAGATCCATGACGCCTACAACACGTTAGCGCGTGACTTCCATCCTGATCTTTTCCGTCTGCGCAGCGAGGACGTGCGCGAAGCGGCCCAACAGGTCTTTGAACGTTTGGGCAAAGCCCACGAGGTCTTGCGCGACGCCAGCTCGCGACGCAAGTATCTGGCCGAGCTGGAAAAGGGCGCTGCGGCCGGCGGGCGCGATGACGAATCCCCCCAGGACGGCGAAGCCACCTCTACGGCGGCCGAACGCGTGTACTTCACCGGCGTCTCGCACCTGCGTGCCCGGCGCTACCAGCAGGCGGCCGAGGCCTTCCGCCAAGCCACGACACTGGCGCCCAAGCAGGCCAGCTACCGCAGCGCTTTGGGTTGGGCGCTCTACCGTCAGTCGCCGGCGGACACGCGTTCGGTGACGGCGGGGCTGACCGAACTGCGCCGGGCCATCGAGATCGAGCCCACCAATCCGTGGGTGCGTATCTCGCTGGGGCGTTTCTACGTCGAGACGGGATCGCCCGACGATGCCATCCGTGAATTCGAAACCGCCCTGGGGATGAGCCCCGGGCTGTCTGATATCGAAGAAGAGATTCGACGACTAAAGGGAGAAACATGATCAAGTCTGAGTTCGCCTGGATGAATGGAAAGATGTTGCCTTTCGCACAGGCGACCACGCACGTGACCGCCTTCACCTTGCACTACGGGCTGGCGGCCTTCGAAGGCATCCGCTGCTACAAGCGCAGTGACGGCCGCAGCGCCGTCTTCCGCCTGCGCGAGCACATCGACCGTCTGATCTATTCGTCCAAGATTTGCGATATGGTCATCCCCTATTCGCGCGAGCAGATCGAGAAGGCCTGTCTGGAGACCCTGCGCGCCAACAAGTTGGATGAGGCCTACATCCGGCCGCTGGTCTATCTGGGACCGGGTGCGCTCGGGTTGGGCTCGCGTGAGAATCCCGTCGACCTCATCGTCATCGCCTTCACCTGGGGCGCCTATCTGGGCGACGAGGCCCAGAAGCGCGGTATCCGCGCCCATATCTCGAGCTTCACGCGCGGCCACCTCAACAACACCATGAGCAAGGCCAAGCTCTCGGGGCAGTACATCAACTCGGTGCTGGCCAAGCGCGAGGTGGTGGGCATGGGCTACGACGAGGCCATCATGCTGGACGCGCAGGGCTGCGTGGCCGAGGCCACGGGCGAGAACATCTTCATGGTGTACCACGGGCGCCTCTACACGCCGCCTTTGTCCATGCCCATCCTCGACGGCATTACGCGCGACGCGGTTATCACGCTGGCGAAGGAGAACGGCATCGAGGTGGTCGAGCAGTCCTTCACCCGCGACATGTTGTACGCCGCCAGCGAGGTCTTCTTCACCGGCACGGCCTGCGAAGTCACCCCGGTGCGCGAAATCGACAAGATCACGGTGGGCACGGGTGAGCCCGGTCCCATCACGCGCAAGCTGCAGAGCGTGTTCATGGCCGCGGTCAAGGGCGGCAACGACGCCCACGCCGAGTGGCTGGCGTATCTGTAAGCCAGTATTGAAGGACAGCCCCACCCGTCGGATACTGGGCGGGTGATTCGGCACGTCGGCATCCTCTCCATTCTTCTCGGCTTGGGCTGTGGGGGTCTGTTCGCCTCCGGCCCATCGGCCGGAGGCGCGACCACCACCATCGAGATGTCTCCGGCCGTGCGCGCCTTGCGTGTGCGCGTACTGGAGGACATGGGTTTCGTGGCCGAGGGCGACGCTGACCCCGGCCTGAATGACAAGATGAAGGCGGCGGTGCAGGCCGAGCTGGCCGCCGCTGGCCTGACGGTGTTGCGCGGGCTCGACGACAAGCCTGACGCCGACATTCGCATGGAGATCCGGGTGACGGCGGCCGTCTATTTGCTGCACGGGCACCTGACCCTGACCGCGGAGAGCGACGGCGTCGCCGTGGCCATTGCGCCCACCGGGGACGAGTTCTACCGAGAAAAGGAGTTCGCCACGCTCATGGCGAAGAAGGCGGTGTACCTCTTGCTGCACTCGCCCGGGCTGGGGGGATTCGCGGCAAAGAAGTACCCGCATGTCGCCGACGCGCGTCAGGAAACGCAATCCGCGTCGGCACGCGTGACCCCGGCCGAGAGCAAGCCCAAGTCCGAGGCGGCGGCCAAGTCCAAGGAGCACTTCGCCCAGGGCACGCGACGCTACGAGCTGGGT
>CAZHUY010000118.1:0-18532 GCA_964535465.1 uncultured Myxococcales bacterium | reverse complement strand
CCTTTTCCTCATCGAGCTTCTCATCAAGGGGCTGTCGCGCATCCGCCCCTGTCCACGCCCGCGCCTGGTGGCGCCCATCCTGGTGGCGCTGCTGCTGCCCTGCCTGGGTCCCTGGAAGATACCCAACGAGATCACCCTGTTCCTGCGCTCGGCCAAGCGCTTCGTGCACAACCCGGCCATAGCGGCCATCGCCCACGTAGACGTGCCCCAGAAGTACCCGCTGTTCCAGATCCCCGAGAACCCGCGTCCGGCCGTGTTCTCGCCGGAAGAGCGCCCGCACGTCTTTCTCATCATGATGGAATCGTTCTCGTGGGACTTCCTGCAGAAGCGCGAGGTCAACGGGGCCGAGAGCACGCCCTTCTTCAACTCGCTGATAAACAAGGGCGCCTACCACAAGCTCTTCTTCGCGAACTCCATGCAAACCGAGCGCGGGCAGACCGCGTCGTTGTGCTCGATGGTCCCCAGCTTCAGGCGCAAGGTGATGGAGACCTACATAGACAATCGCTTCCTGTGTCTGCCGGAGATCCTGCGCTCCGCCGGCTACTCGACGCTGTGGGCGCAGGCGCACTCCGACCTCGGTTTCGACAACGTGGGCGCGTTCATGCGCAAGATCGGCTTCGAAGAGACCATCGCCATGAACGACAAGTTCGTGACCAAGAAGGATGAGGAGTTCAAGTGGGGGTGGGGCCTGCAGGATGATCGCTTCTTCAAGAAGGTGTTCGCCCACCTCGACGGCAAGCGCAAACCCGGCCAACCGATCTTCTGCGCCCTGGCCACCATCAGCAACCACATGAACTTCAAGGACGTGCCGGAGAAGCTGCGGACGATCTACCCCGAACCAAAGAACTACCGCGAGCATTACGTGAACTCGATTCACGCGGCCGACAGTTTTCTCAAGGCATTCTTCGACGAGCTGGAGCACCGCGAGGATCTGCGCAACAGCCTGGTGCTGCTCTTCGGCGACCACGGCTACCCCACCGGACAGCACGACTTCACCTCCAACGAGGTTTCCTTCTACGACGAGAACTTCCGCGTGCCCCTGCTGGTGGTGGGGGCGAAGGTCGAGCCCTTCACCAACACCACCATCGCCTATTCGCAGCTCGACCTCGCGCCCGCCCTGCTGGAATGGTTGGGGCTCACCCAGGCCGTGGCGTTCCAGGGCGTGCCCATCGCTTTCCGCGCCGCGGATCTGCCCAACACGCAACACTGGATTCCTCTGCTCCAGCCTTACGACGGTGGCTTCCTGATGAGCGTGCGCTATCCCTACAAGTACGTGCGCAGCCTGAACATGGAAGACGAATGGCTGTTCGACCTGGATGAGGATCCCCACGAAGACACCAACCTGCTCTCCACCTGGGGCGAACAACGCGAGCCGCTGCCCACACTGGTGCGCGACCTGCGCGGCATCTATCTGAACCAACGGCTCCTGGATGAGGACCGGTTCGTACCGGGGGAGAAGAAGAAGAAGAAGGGCGACTAGCGGCTAGCGTGGGCGTGAGCGAGTGCGTGAGCGTGTTCGACTAGCGTGGCGCGACTTGCGGCAGGGGTGGGCGAGGGCGTGAGCGACCAGCGGGTCGCGGTTCGCCTCGCTCACGCCTCACGCCCGCTTGCACAGACCGTTCACGCACCGCTCACGCTCACCCTAGACGCAGGCCGCTCCACGCCACCCGCTACCGCTCACGCACTCGCTCACGCCCACCCTGGCCGCAAGCCGCCCCACTCGCGGTCGAGTGAGCGCCGTCGTTGGCGGGTCACAGAATCTGCGCCGAGGCCAGAATCCGTGTCGGGTTGTGGGGTATTCTCGCCCGCATGATTCGCGTTTGCTGCTCGAACCGCACCGAGGCCCTGCTCGCGGCGTTCGTGCGCAACCTGCAGGAGGAACGCGAACAGCTTGGGGCCCTGGTGCCCACCCAGGTCGTGGTGCCCAACCGCAACGTGGAGACCTATCTGCGTCTGGGCTTGGCGCGCGCGTGCGGCATCGCCGCCAATCTGCACATCACCTTCCTGCGTAAGCTGCTCTCGCACGTGGCGCGCCAGGCCCTGCCGGGCAGCCGCATCGTCGACGCGCAACAGATCGAGCTGCACCTGCTGGCCCTGTTCCATGACCGGGAATTCCTGGGGCGCTCCGCCACCGGCCCGGTGCGCGAGTATCTGAACGCGGGCGGGAGCGCGCGCGACGCCATCGATTGCCGCCGCTGCCAGCTCGCCCTGCAGTTGGGCCCCCTGTTCGAGGAATACGCGGCCTCGCGCACACCCATGGTCGAGGCGTGGCGCGGCGGAACCACGCTGAAGGATCCGGTGTTCGCCGCGACCGAGGCCTGGCAGCGTGCCCTGTGGCTGGAGATCTTCGGCCCGGGCGGCCGCGTCGAGCAACGCGCGCGGCGCGAGGGCGTCACCTGGCTGCGCATCGACGAGCTGCTGAGCCAGGCCGCCGCGGCCGGCGCGCTGGCGCTGGAGGGGCTGGGCACGCGCCTTCACCTGTTCGGCGCGTCCTACATGGCGCCCTCGTACCACCGCATGCTCGATCTGCTGGGCCGCCACATCGATGTGGTGCTGTACACGCTCAACCCGTGCCGCGAGTTCTGGGAAGACGTGGAGACCGCGGGCGAGCTCCGTCGGCGCTTGGCCAAGCTGCCCGTGGTGGATCCGGTCGACGATCCCTTTGGCCTGGCCCAACCGGGCGAGAACCTCCCGCTGCGCCTGTGGGGCCGCCCGGGCCGCGAAAACCTGCGTCTGCTCGGCAACATGGAATCGAGCGTCTTCGAAGAGCGCTTCGCCCCGGCGGAGAGCCCGACCCTGCTCGGCCGTTTGCAGAACGACATCCTGGATCGCGTGGTGCGGGACAAACCGGATCCCGAGCTGCGCGACGACGGCAGCCTGCGCGTCCAGTCGTGCCCGGGCCTGCGGCGCGAGCTGGAGGTGGTGGCCGCGGAGATCTGGCGGCTCCTGCGCGCGGATGCCAGCCTGCGCTGCAACGACATCGCGGTCATCGTGCCCGAGGCCAGCAAGGACGCCTACCTGGGCCAGATCGGCGCGGTCTTCGGCGAGAGCCACGATCTGCCCCACCACGTGGTGGACCTGCCCCTGCAGTCGGGACACCGGCTGGGCGCGGCCATCACCCGTCTGCTCGAACTGCCCTTCTCGTCGTTCTCGCGCCGGGAGGTGATGCCGCTGCTCACGCACCCCTCGCTGATGCGGCGGTTTCCCGAGGCCCAAGCGCGCGATTGGCTGCGCATCATCGATCGCCTCGGCATCGTGCACGGCATCGACGGGCGCGACGTGGCGGGCAGCTACCTGCCGGGCGACGCCTTCACCTGGCAACAGGGTCTGCGCCGCCTGGCGCTCGGCGCCTTCATGTCAGAGCAGCCCGGCGACGGCCCCGTGGCGTGCCCGGAGGGCGACACCTTGCCGCTGGAACTGCCGCCCGACCAGCGA
The DNA here is from genome assembly GCA_964535465.1 of uncultured Myxococcales bacterium. GTDB lineage: Bacteria > Myxococcota_A > Polyangia > Fen-1088 > Fen-1088 > Fen-1137. Next base: position 15,097 of record CAZHUY010000118.1, on the reverse strand, counting down.
AGCTCGGCCCTGAGCATGGCCCTGCTGGTCCGTTCGCTCATCGCCGACGCGCGCTTCGCCGCCGGTGTCGACGGCCCGGCCGAGCGCCCCTTGGGCCAATGGTTGACCTTCATCCGCGGGCTGCTCGCCGCCTACCTCGTCCCGCAGGACGAGGCCGAGGAGGCCTTGCTGGCCCGCTGCCGGGCCACGCTGGACGATCTGGATGATGGCGGCTTGCACGAGCAGCCGGTCAGCTTTCGCGTGGCCGCCACCCTGGCCAGCCGCGCGCTGCTGGCCCTGCAGGGCGGACGCGGGCAGTACCTGGCGCGCGGGGTGACGGTGGCGTCGTTCGTGCCCATGCGGGCCATCCCTTTTCGCGTGGTCTTCGTCCTGGGCCTGGGCCAGGGGGTATTTCCGCGCAGCCCGCGCCGCACCGATCTCGATCTGCGCCAGGCCCAGCGCCAGACGGGCGACGTCACGCCCCGCGAGCAGGATCTGTACATGTTCCTCGAGACCCTGCTGTGCGTGCGCGATCGCCTGGTGCTGTCCTACGTAGGCCGCCACGAGGTCACCGGCGAGCCCCTCCCACCTTCTTCCTTGCTGCTCGAGCTGCGTGAGGTCCTGTCGGGCATGATGAATCCTGCCGCCGTGAAGGCCATCTTCGACGACGAGGCGTGCCGGCCGCCGCTGCGACGTCATCAAGATCGACAGCGTCTCTCGGCCCTGCCCTTGGCCATGGCCGAGCACACCGCCGAGGAGATGGGGCGCTCGCTGCGCCAGGCGGTCCCCGCGGGCCGCGCCGCCCCGGCCTCGTCCTCGGATCTGCGTCGCGTGCTGGCGCCCGAGGCGCACGCGCAGGTGACCGCGCGCCTCGCGCTCACCACGGTCGCGCCCTCCGCCCCCATGGCCAAGGGCACCAGGATCCCCATCACCATCAGCGACCTGCGCCACTTTCTCGAGGATCCCTTGCAGGCCTCGGCCCGCTTTCGGCTGCGCCTGCGCGAAGAGCAAGGTGACGACGAGCTGGCCGACGCGCAGGACGAGCCCTTCGCCAGCGAGGCGCTGGACCGCTCGCAGCGTCTGCGCCAGAGCATGACCCAGGCGCTGCTGGCCTCGCCCACCCTACCGACCCGCGACGCCGTCGCGCGGCTCTACCACCACATTAGCCTGCGCCAGGAGATGGGGAGTCAGGGACCGGCCGGCCTCTTCCGCGAGGCCGAGGTCGGCGAGCACATCGGCGTGCTCGATAGCTGGCAAGCGGGCCTGCACGCCCTGGCTCCCGACGGGCGACTGTACGCCCGCCTGCTGCATTTTGGCAGGGCCATGAGCGACGAACCGGCGCGCGAGATCCTGGCGGCCATTTCCCTCCCGCTCGAAGGCGGGGGGATCGCCGAACTGCAGGGCACGACCAACCTCATCGCCGAACGCCCCGACCAGAAGCGCGAGTCGCTGCTGCTCCTGCACCGCTCGCCTGACGGAAAGGACGCCGGCAAGCCCTGGCTGTCGGTCTTCCTGGACCACGTGATCCTGGCCGCCGCGGGGTTGGCCCAGGATGGCCACCGCGGACGCTTGCTGCTGCCCGACGCTGGCGACAAGGAGCCACCCACCAGGGACTTCGCCCCTCTTTCGGCCGCGCGCGCCCGCGCCTATCTGCGCGACCTCGTGCACGAGATGCTGCGCGGAACCCCCGATGCGTTCGGCCAGCCCAGTGGCCTGCACGCCTACCTCTTGCCCTGCGAGGCGGTCTTCGCCCACCACGACAAGAACCTGCCCATTGTCGAGGCGGTGGAACAACTGCGCGCGCGCTGCGCGGAGAGTGACCACACCAGGCTGAGCACGCACTACGGCCCCATCCGGGACGCCCTCTGGCGTTGGGCGCCGCCGGCCACGGCCGAGGCCGAGCGCATGGTCCGGGTGCGCTTCGGCCTGTACTTCGAATCCTTGGTGGTGCCCCCATGAGCCAGGTCCTTCGCTACCCGCGCCTGCCTGCTCTGGCCGACTTGGGCACGCGCCACGCCGTGGTCGAGGCGTCGGCGGGCACGGGCAAGACCTACCTGCTCGAGCACCTGGTGGTGGATCTGCTGCTCAGGCACGGGGCCAAGATCGAGGAGATCCTGGTGGTCACCTTCACCGAGCGCGCCACCTCCGAGCTGTGTCTGCGTCTGCGCGCCAAGCTGACCGCCATGCTCCACCTGCGCCCCGACCATCCCGAGGTGCAGGCCGCGGCCCAACACCCCGACCGGGATTGCTGGCTCATCGACGATGATGCGCGCGAGCGGTTGCGCGCGGCCCTGCTGGCCTTCGATCGCGCCACCATCTCCACGATTCACGGCTTCTGCCGCGGCATCTTGGCCGACCACGCCTTCCTCAACAGTCGCCTGTTCGACGAACAGGCGGTCGACGAGGCGGGCAGCTTCCACGGCGCCTTCGTCGAGGCCCTGCGCCAGGACTTCGCGGTCGATCCCTCGCTGCGGCCCTATCTCTCCGCCTGGCTGCAGAACGGCAACACCGCCAATCTGGAAGCGACCCTGCTGGCCTGCGCGCGTGAGCTGGCCCGCGTGTTCCCGCCCGACCTCTCGGCGCTCCGTCCGGCCTTCGACGAGGCGGCGCTGCAAGCGGCCCTGGCCCAGTGGCCCCGGGACCTCGCGTGTGATGAGGCTCTGAAACCCCGGCTGAAGAGCGCGGGCATCAAGGTCCAGACCGCCGGCGCGGTGATCGATCGTCTGAACGAACTGGCCCGGCTGATCGATCAGCACGGGGAGGATGTCGTGACCTTCCTGGTGGAGCTACCGCGGCTCGAGGCCGGGTGGAAGAAGAACCGCTTCGAATATCTCATCGAAAATCTGAGCAAGTCGACCAGCGATCCGATCCTGGGCAGGTTGCACGCGGCCGTCATGGCCATCGAGCAAGCCCGTGTTCCTCTGCTGGCGGCCCTGGCCCCCAAGTTCCTGCCGGTCATCCAGGCGCGCCTGCTCGAGCGCAAACGCGTGGCCGGCCTGTACGACTTCCAGGACATGCTGAACCTGGTGGCCCAGCGTCTGGCGGACGACAGCGACAGCTCGCGCCTGCTGCTCTCGACCCTGCGCAGGCGCTACCGCCACGCCCTCATCGACGAGTTCCAGGACACCGACGACGTCCAGTGGTTCATCTTCCGGCGTATCTTCTTCGAGAGTCACGACCGCCACGTGCTGACCGTCATCGGCGATCCCAAGCAGGCCATCTACCGTTTCCGCGGAGCCGACGTTCACACCTACCTGCGCGCGCGCCGCGAGATCCTGGACCCCGGTGGCACGCAGGTGCGCCTGGGCCGCAACTTCCGCTCGACCCCGGCGGTGGTGGAGGGCTGCAATGCCATCTTCAGCGAGCCCACCTTCTTCCGCGCCGGAACCGGGATCGATTACCAACAGCCCGTGACCTGTGGTTGTCCGGGACGCGACCTGCGTGACCTTCACGATCGATCGGCGCCCGGCGTGGTGGTGCTCGACATCGGGCCCGAGGGCAAGGCAGGCCAGATCCGCAGCGCCCTGCGCCGGCAAATGGTGGACGAGATACGACGAATGCTCTCGCCCGAGGGCGCTCTCTTCGTACGCGACGGTGAGCACAGGCGCCAAGTCCACGCCGGCAACGTCTTCGTGCTCGCCTTCACCAACCACGAGTGTCGCGAGGTGGGCGAGAGCCTGAGCCAGGCCGGCATCCCTCACGCCTTCTTCCGCCAGGAGAGACTCTTCGCCACGCCCGAGGCCGCCGACATCCTGGATCTGCTGCGCGCCCTGACCGAGCCGCTCGATCCTCGCCTGCGCGCCCGTGCCTTGCTGACCAGGTTCTTCGCCCTGGATCTCCCGGACCTTCCCTTGGTGAACCAGCCTGACCTCTCCTCGCCGGCGCTCGCTTGCCTCTTCGCCTGGCAACGTCTGGCGGAAAGAGGCGACTTCGAAGCCCTCTTCGCCGACATCGTCGCCCGCAGCGGCGTGGCCTGCCGCGAGGTGTGCCTGGCCGCCAGCGAGCGCGGCCTGACCAACATCCTGCACGTCTTCGAGGTCTTGCAGGAGCAGGCGGCCGCCACCCACGCCGACCTGCGCGAGTTGGTCGAGATGCTGGGCGGTTTCATCAACGGCACGCGCCTGCCGCCCGGCCAGGATCGCGATCTGCAACGTCTGGAGAGCGACGCCCGCGCCGTGCAGATCATGACCGTGCACGCGTCCAAGGGTCTGGAGGCGGACGTGGTGTTCCTGTACGGAGGCGTCGAGCGCGGGCCCAAGCACCCGCCCTACGTCTTCCACGATCAGCACGGACGACGCGTGCTGAACCTGGGGCGCTTGAGCGCCCAGGAGGAGACGCTGCTGTCCCAGGAGAACGAGGACGAGGAACGCCGGCTGCTCTACGTGGCCCTGACCCGAGCGCGCGCCCGGCTCTACCTGCCGCGCTACCCCGACGACAAGACCGGTATCGCCGCCAGCCTGGGATCGGTCGTCGACCGCGTTCTCGCGAATCCGAGCACGCGCGGCCTGTATCAGAGAGTGGCGGTCGCCTGCCCGGGCGAGCCCCCCTTGCGTCTGCCCGCCCTCGAGCCCGCGGCCTTGGCCGCCTGGCAGCCCCCGAGCCCCCCCACGCCCATCCCCGCCGAGGAGTTTCGCCAGATCGCGCGCGAGCGCGCCGGCTTCTTCATCACCTCCTACACCGGGGTCAAACGCCATCAAGGCGGCTTCGTGGTAAGCGAAGGCCCGGCCGAGACCGGGAGCGCGCCCATCGATCAACAGACAACCCAGCCCACACAGCCCGGCGAGTTGGCGCGCGGCCGCCTGTCCGGGATCTTCCTGCACGCCATCTTGGAAGAGCTGCCGCTCGACCTGGCCGCCACCATGGACGCCGAGGCCTGGCTGCTGCACCCCACGATCTCGTCCTTGCTCGACCGCCTGGCCCGCCAGCACGAGCGCGATGCTCGGCAGCTCGCCCACGCCGCGCGCATGGTTCACGCCGCCCTGTTCGCGCCACTGCGCCTGGGTTCGCTCGTGATCCCCGGTCTGGGACGCCAGCGTCCCTTCCTGCGCGAGACCGAGTTCCTCTACCCCATCCCCGAGAAGAGCCATCCCCTGCTGGGCCTGGCCCAGGACCATCGCCCCTGGACCATCGAACGCGGCCTGATCAAGGGATTCATCGACGCGGTCTTCGAGCACGAGGGTCGCGTCTACCTGTGCGACTGGAAGGGCGACTGGCTTCCGTCCTGGGCGCCCTCGCACCTGGACCTGCACTGCCGTAACAACTACGACGTGCAGGCGCGCCTCTACACCCTCGCGCTCTTGCGCATGGCCAATGTGCGAAATCGCACAACCTTCGACCAGCGCTTCGGAGGCGTGCTCTATTGTTTTCTGCGCGGCCTGCGCGCTGACGCGCCTGACGCTGGTATCATGTTCCGCAGGCCGGAATGGGAAACGGTTCTGGCCTGGCAAGACGAAATGCTCGGCGGCGAATTCTGGGGACTTTCATGAGAATGGAGATTCCTCTCTCTCCTTGCGGCACGGCCCGGCAACGGCTCGCGCCGGTTCCCGCGTTCCCGCCAGGACTCCTGGCCGAGCTGAACGACGCCGATCTGGGCGAGGCGGAGGCGTATCTGGTCTGGCAGATGGGCCAACTGGCTGGCGCCATGGACGAGAGCCAACGCGCGGCGCTGCTCCGCCTCATCACGCGCTCGGTGATTCACGCCAGCCAGGGCCACACGCGCATGCCGGTGGCCGACGTCGATGTGGCCCTGCTGCGATCGGCGCCCACCCTGGTGGGTGTGCCGGGCGAGCGCAAACCGCTGATCCTCGACGGCGAGTTCCTCTATCACCAACGTGTCCTGGCCTGCGAGAAGCGCGTGGCCGCCGCCATCCACGCTTTGTGCACGCGCCCTGGTCCGCCCGCCCAGACGGTGTTGACCGTGGCCACGCAGGTGGCGGCCAGCAGCCATCCCGCGCTCAGCTCCGAGCAGCGCGCCGCCTTGGTGCGCGCCCTCAGCCTGCGCCTGGCCGTGGTCAGCGGTGGCCCCGGCACGGGCAAGACGACCATGGCCCTGGCCATCGCGCGCGGGCTGGTTCGCTTGGGCGTGCCCGCCGACCGCCTGGCCCTGACCGCGCCTACCGGCAAGGCCGCCAACCGCCTGCAGGAATCCTTGCGCCAGGGACTGGCCCATCTGCAGACGCCCTCGCTGGAAGACCACGCCCTGCGCGCCGGCTGTCCCGAGGCGCAGACCCTGCATCGCCTGCTCAGTTACTCGCCGAGCACGGGACGCTTCGGTCACCACGAGAACCATCGCCTGCCCGCCCTGGCGGTGATCGCCGACGAGGGCTCGATGATCGATCTCGTGCTGATGGACGGCCTGCTGCGCGCCCTGCACGACGACGCGATCCTCATTCTGTTGGGTGACGCCGACCAGTTGCCCTCGGTGGCGGCCGGCGCCGTGTTCCGCGATCTCGGCGAGCTGGCGGTGCGCCTCACCACCAACTTCCGCACCAGCAACGCGGCCAGCGCCATCCACCCCTGCGCCGCGGCCGTGCGCAACGGCGACGCGCAGGCGCTGCTGGCGGGGCTGGCGCCACGCGAGCGCCCCGAGGATCTGCGCTTCGAAGGCGTCGAGCTGGTGCCCGAGCCCCAGCGCGAGACCCTGCTGCACACGTGGTACCGCGACCACGTCACCGCCCTTCCCGACTGGAACGATCTGGTTCGGCACGAGTACGTCCTGCACGACCAGGGCTTCTCGCCCGAGGACGAGGAGCGCCTGCAGCGTTTGTTTGCCCATGCCCAGCGCCAGCGCGTGTTGTGCGTCACCCGCGAGCGCCCCACCGGCGCCACGCCCAGCAACGACCTGCTGTGTAGTCTGGCTGATGCCAAGGCCGGGCTGGCCGCGGGCACGCCCGTGATGATCCTGCGCAACGACTACGAGCGCAGCCTGTGGAACGGCGATCAGGGCCTGATGATCGCGGTGCAGGGTCACGCCCGTCCCCTGGCCGTGTTCCGCCGCGCCTCCGAACAAGGCCCGCCCTGGCAGGTGGTCCCGCCCGAGACGCTGGATGACAACCTGGGGCTGGCCTACGCCCTCACCGTGCACAAGGCGCAGGGCTCCGAGTACGACAAGGTGTTGGTGTTGCTCCCCGAGGTTCCGCTCCCGCTGCTCACGCGCGAGTTGCTCTACACCGCCATGACCCGCAGCCGCTGCTCCGTGGTGATATGCGGCAGCCCCGCTGTCCTGACCTCCGCGCTGGGTAATACGCTCGGCCGCGCGTCGGGTTTGGCCGACCGGATCGCGTGAAAGGCCCACCGGCCTTGCAGAACGCCATGTGACAGTGGGCGGAAGAACGGCGCCTTCTTCTTCTCATCTCGCCCCTCTTCCGGGTTGTGTTCTCGCAACCCGGAGGCCGTGGGTAGGACACAGGGCCGTGAAGGATTTCACGGTGCAGCGCCGTTCGGCATCTCGGGAAGCCCCGTTCTTATCTCGCCCAACCTATCCCACGCACACCTGCCTCCGAAGAGCTTCGGGCACCGCCTGCGCGGCGCCGGGAGTCTTGCCGGGGCTTCCTATTTCCCTGGAGACGAAATGCGACACACCCTGCTCCTTCGCTGTGCCCCAATGACATTGATGCTGCTGGCCGCTTGTGGCGGCTCTGGCTCCAAGAAGAGCTCCGGCCCCGCGGACAACGGTGGGACGTCCGGCGGGACGCAGCCTGCCGCGGGCGGCGCATCCGGCGGGGCCAAGGCCTCCAGCAAGAGCAGCAGCAAGAGCGGCAAGCCCAGCTCCTCGGGAGGAACCCCGTCCTTCGTGGTGCCGTCCTACTCTGCACCGCCCATCCCGCAGGGGACCACGCCGGTGCTCATCGACAATGGCAGCCCAGGGGGCAACAACGGAGGTGCGGGCATCGGCGCAGCGGCTGGCAATGGGGCGGGCGGGGCGGACAGCAACGGGACGGGCAACACCGGTAACGCTGGCAACAACGGCGCTTCGAGCAGCAGCCCCACCCCGGTCGGCACCAGCTCGGGCCGCTGGCACACGGCCATCGACCCGCGCACCAACCGTTATACCTTCGTGGATCCAAAGGGTTACGGCCGCACCTTGCGCGGCGTGTCCCTGACCGGCATGGAATCCGGGACGCCGGGCGATGCCTCGGGCGGCGGCTTCTGGATGTTCGACCCCAAGGACAACGGCAGCGCGCCCCAGATCATCGAGAACATGGTGACGGCGCTCGATCAGACCTGGAACCCCGGCGTGGTGCGCGTCCCCATCTGCGGCTCGGCCTGGAACACGCCCTACATGGTGCACGACTGGAACGGCAAGGACATCGCCAGCTACCGCGACTGGGTCGACATGGTGGTGAAGAAGGAACGCCAGCTGGGCCGCGTGGTCATCATCGACCTGCACCTTTGGCAGATCGCCCCGTTGTCAACCGCCGCCAACGGGCAGAAGCGCGTGAACGACGAGACCGGCCAGCCCTACACGGATCGCGTGGACGGCTGCATCGGCTACCAGAAGCTGAACAAGAAAGACACCTGCGCCACGGTGGACTGGGATCAGACCGACAGCCACAACTGGACCTGCACGGTGGCCAACGCCGAGGGCATCACCCTGCAGAACGCCCACTTCAACCGCGAGAAGATCGCCAAGATGTGGAAGCAGATCGCAGAGCGGTACAAGAATGACAGCGGCGTGTTCTTCGAGTTATTCAACGAGCCCTACGAACACGTGGACACCGGCGCGGCCTTCGGCAGCGACGCCATCGCCGCCGACAAGGTCTTCCCCGACGAGGACAAGTACGACTGGCAGATGTGGACCACCGTGATGAACCGCTGGCTCACCGCCGTGCGCGACGAGGCCGGCGCAGACAACGTGGTCATCATCAACGGCCTGATGTGGGGCTACACCTTCCACGGCCCCATCGCCAATCCCGACAAGTACCTGCCCTGGATCGCCAAGGGCGTCAAGAACATCGCCTACGGCTTCCACCCCTACCAGCACGGCACCTGCTGCGGCGAGGTGGGCGTGGACAAGGATCTGAGCAAGGAAGATCCCTACCACCTGGGCTACTGCCGCTACTTCCAGAGCGGCACCAAGGACAAGCCCGAGCCCAACATGTGTTACCTGCCGTCCAGCGAGACCAGCAAGCCCGTGACCTGCGGCCACATCGGCTACGAGCGCACCCGCCCCATGGGCATGCCGCCCTGCCGCTGGATCGCCAACGCCTACAACCCCAACGGCGGCAGCGGCCTGTGCGTTGGCCAACCCGACGTGTGCGAGCCCCTGTCCAAAGAGCAGTGCGACGCCCTCGATCGCGCAAGCCCCGCGGCCGGCGGATGGTCGCGCTACGTGCTGCCCATGACCAAGTTCGGCCCCATCATCGCCACCGAGTTCGGCTCGTTCGACTGCAGCTCGCCCTTCGTCAGCGAGTTCATGGCCTACTCGGACCAGTATGACGTCTCGTACACCGCCTGGGCGCTGTGGCCGCAGAACAACGGCGGCACGCTGGAGATGGGCGCGTGCTCGTACCCGGCCGTCAACGAGCCCTTCCCCAACCTCAACACCCCCTACGAGACCGACTTCAAGGTGTGCCGCAACCTCAACGACTGCGTGAAGTCCATGGGCCAGCCCATGCGCTGGGCCGGCCGCGTGATCTTCGAGAACATCCGCAAGCACGCCAACGAGCGCGCGAGCGCGAACTGACGGTAACGGCCCACGAAGATAGGGAGCGGCTCCCCCTGCCGCTCCCCAGCCCGATTTCGCCGCGGTCGGTGCGGCCGCCTCGCACACCGCTGGGCGCGCGTGACGTCACCACCACCGGTAGGCTTCCGTGCTCGCCAACTCGCCGCTTTCCCCGGCGCCACCGATGACGAGCACCTTGCCGTCGGGAAGCAAGCTGGCGGTGTACCAATGGCGAGACGTGACCAGGCTGCCGGTGCTGCTGAACATGCCCCCCGCTGGGTCGTAGACCTCGACTCCCCGTGGTCGCGAACGTGGCGGGATCGATGAGCTCCGCGCTCGCCAGGGTGTCGGACTGCGCCCTGCCCCCGGCCACGAGGACCTTCCCGTTGGGCAGCGGCATCATCGTATGTGAGAAACGCGCCGTGGCCAGGCTGCCCGTCGGCGAAGGTACCGGATTCCGGATCATAGAGGTGCGCGCTGGCGAGCGTCCCCGTGCTGTTGGATCCCCCGACGATGAGCCTCTCTGCCGTCGGCTCCGCCGAGGCCAGCAGGCGCATCCGGGGCGGACGTACCTGCATCCACGACTTTGCCGCCAGTGCCACCCATGCCTCCGCTATCACCTGGCCCGCCGGACCGACGTCGACGATTGCCACATCCATCCTGATTTGCGCGTCCCACCCGCCTCGCGTTTCCCCGAGTCCCGTCGCGCCGTCGGAGCTCTGACCGACGGCCGCCGCAACATCGGTAGCGGGACGTGCAGCGTCGCCCCCGCCGTCTATCCTCATGACCGAGCGTTCATCCTGGCAGCCGAGCGAGGCGACAGCGACAACCAGCAGAAGGAGCCCAGGAGACGACAGCTTCGCAGGTCGCAGGAAGGACAACCTGGTACTCCTTGCCATGGTTTCCTCCAATCAGTCACGCAAAGGCTTGCGGGGGGCAAGCCGGCCACCGTGGGCACTATATACCCTCGCCACCGCTGATGTGCGGTATAGGCATGGCGTGATCTCCACCTCGAACTGCCCCTGCGGACAACCCGTTCCCTTCGACGATTGCTGCGGACGTTTCATCGCCGGCTCGGCCACCCCCGAGACGGCCGAGCAGCTCATGCGCTCGCGCTACGCCGCCTTCGTGACCCACGCCATCGATTACATCATCGCCACCCACCACCCCGACACGCGGGGCGAAGTGGAACGAGGCGAAGTCGAGCGCTTCAGCCACGACTCGGACTGGCTCGGGCTGGAGATCCTGGCGACTGCCGAAGGCCAGGCCGGCGACGACCAGGGCTTCGTCGAGTTCGTCGCCCGCTACCGGCGCAACGGTGACGAGTGCCTGCACCACGAGCGATCGCTGTTTCGCCGCCATCAGGGCCGCTGGCACTTTCACAGCGCCGAGTATCCCAAGGCCACGCCCATCCAGCGCGCGCAACCCAAGGTGGGACGCAACGAGCCCTGTCCCTGCGGCAGCGGGAAGAAGTACAAGTAGTGCTGTGGCGGAGCGACGGCCTGAAAGAGTTGCACGCCGCCCACTAGAAAGAGATCTGATAGGCGAGATAGGCGCTGAACCGGTTGGTACGACGGGCGTTGCGCAGGCCGCGACCCAGCGAGGCGTACAGGGCCTGGCGGCCCGACTGGTACTTGGCGCCCAGGTTGAACCCGAGCACGCTCGGGGCCTCCACGCTGGACGAGCTGCGAAAGAAGAGCTCGGCCCCCAGCCCGAACGAGTCGGAAACAGGGCGGGTGAGGATGGCCCCGACGAAGACGGTGTGGCGGTTGCCGGGCTCGGGGTCAAGGCCGAGCGCCAGGTTGGCCAGGGCCGACCACGCGCCCAACTTCTTTTCGACGATGATCGGAAAATACGCCCGCACATGCTCGCTGCCCACACCGCAGGGCGAGGGGAACTGCAGCTTGGGAGAGACACCCAACGAGGGCAGCCAAGACTCGCCGCGGGCCTGGTATGGGCGCACGGAAAGGCCGACGCTGGCCGAGGCGAGGCCGTAGCGCGTGGACGACCCGGTGCGGGAGCGCAGCTCGAGCGGGAGCGAAAGTTCCAGCTCCAGGAAGGAGACGAAACGATAGATGGCCTGGAAGCCCGGCAGCGTCGCCTCCCCGCCCGATTCTCGCAGCGTACCTTCGCTGACCAGGCGCAGCCCGATCTCCTCCGTGTCCACCGAGAAGATGCTCTCGGCCTGGAAGGGCGCGGAGAAAGCCCAGACCCTCTCGGGACGCACGACGACCAGGCTGACCATCACCACGAGCAGACCGACCAGCCGAATCATCCGCATCGTCCCCCACCCCAGCTCACCCTCAATCTCGGCGCCAACCCCGATATCGCCTGCACGGCCACGCCCAGTGCGTCATCAGGCCGACCAAAGGGGCCGGTTTCTCGCCAGCCTGAGCCGCCGACATGGCGCACGGGTCCACGCGCAGAACTAGTCCGGTCAAGATGGTGTGCAAGGCATGCTTGTGTTTCATCGATCAGGGGTTGGATGCGGGAAGCAATGGCTGCGGACAAACGCTGGTCACACGAAAAAAACCGCCGAAGAACCTGCCACCCGCGGGCACCCATCCATTGGGTCGGCGCTCCACTGGCTCGTACAATGGTCAACGCTCGGCTCGCTTGCCCCTAACCCTGCGCATTTTTTATCCCTTTCCAAAGGAGGGTTCCATGATCGCACCCCGTCGCCCCCGTGCTTCGATGCCTCGCTGCTTGCAGCCCTCTGCCTTTCAAGTGCTCCTCCTCGGGGGCACCCTGCTGGGCGCGGTTGCTTGCAGCGACGACACCGGACCGGATGGGGTCGTCAAGATGCCGAGCGGTGGCTCGAGCGCGGTGTCCCAGTCGGAAACCGGCGGCTCGGCCGGCTCGAACGGGTCTGGAGGAACGACGGCGATGGCCTCGGGCGGATCGACGTCCGCCAGCTCTGTCAGCACGACCGACGGGGGCTCCACGTCTTCGGCGGGCGGAAGCACACGGTCGGGCGGCACGACCGCCACGAGGACGCAGGAATCAGGAGGCGCTTCGGGCGGGCAAGGCTCAGGCGGCACGACCGCCAGCAGCACGTCAAGCGCGGGCGGCAGCACGGGCGGGCGCACCAGCAGCGCCAAAAGCTCAGGCGGCTCGGGCGGGCGCACCAGCAGCGCTCAGAGCACGGGTGGCTCGGGCGGGCGCACCAGCAGCGCCAAAAGCTCGGGGGGGCAAAGCGCGGGCGGCACCAGCAGCACGCAAGGATCGGGCGGCAGCGCGGGCGGCTCGGGCGGCACCAGCAGCACCAGCGTGTCCACCGGCAACCCCAACACCATCGGTCCCAACAAGACCTGCGGCTGCCTGACCTCATCGGGCAACTACTCCGGCAATCCCCTCACCGCCTCCATCGTGGTCGAGGCCGGAGAAACCTATGACGGCGGATGCAAGACCTACACCACCAAGTCCCTGGCCTCCGGGGGCCTGGGCGATGGCAGCCAGGAGGAGAATCAGAAGCCGCTCTTCCGGGTCAACGGCGGCAAGCTCATGAACGTCATCCTCGGCGCGCCGGCGGCCGACGGGGTGCACTTCTACGGCAGCGCCACCGCCCAGAACATCCATTGGCTCGACATCGGCGAAGACGCGTCCACCATCAAGGCCGACGCCACCGTCACCCTGGATTGCGGCTCGGCCAAGAACGGCTCGGACAAGGTGTTCCAGGCGAACGCCAAGGCCACCTGGACCATCTCCAACTTCACCATCAAGGGCGCGGGCAAGACCCTGCGCGAAAACGGCGACAAGTGCTACCCCATCACCGCCGTCTTCGACCACTGCGACATCTCCGACATGAAAGAGGTCATCTTCCGCACCGACTGCACGTCGAGCAGGGTCACCATCAGCAACACGCGCTACAGCGGCTTGGGCGACGGGCTGGTCATGGTCGGCGACACGATCCACAACTCTTCGACCGGCAACATCACCATCACCAACGTCCAGAAATACTGACGCTCTGGTCTGCGGGCCGCTCCCGCGCGGCCTCGCCTATAATGGGGCATGAGCAACGGACCAGCGCCAGCACGACGATCGTCCTTTGCGCGGTTCCTGTTCGCGCTGGCCGGCCTGCTGGCGGCCGCGCTCCTCTACCACAGATGGAATCCGACGCCTTCCTCTGACCGCGAGCAGCCCTCTTCCGCGCCGGCCCAAGCGCCCCCACTCACCGACCGCCCCGTCGAGGTCAAGAACCCGAACCTGCTCGATGTCGCGCTTCACCCTGACGGCGACACCGTCATCGCGGTGGGCACCGAAGGCAGCCTATTTCGTTCCGACGATGGCGGCGCCCAGGTGGCCAGGGTGTCGATCCCCACGCGCGAGGCCCTGGTGCGACTCCTGGTCGAGCGCCAGCGGGGCACGATTCTGGCCATCGGCAGCGCGGGAACGATCCTTCGCTCATCCGACCGGGGGCGCAGCTTTGCCCACGTCGCCAGCGGCACGGGCCACAACCTGAACGCCATCGCACAGGCTGTAAACGGCACCATCGTGGTGGTCGGCGATCAGGGCGTGGCGCTCTCGTCCACGGATGACGGCGAGCACTTCACGCTAGAGGACACCCACCGGCCCCACCTGCTCAACGAGCTGGTCGCCCTGCCCACGCTGCCTGGCGCCTTCGCCGCCGCCGGTGAGTTGGGTAGCGTGGTGCTGCGCGACGCCTCGGGGCGCTGGATCCCCGTGGATGCCCCGTCGCGCACCTTCGTCACCGCGCTGACCGGCACCGCCGACGGCGCCCTGCTGGCCGGGCTCGCCGATGGGCTCGTGGTGGCCTCCACGGACAACGGCGCCCACTGGCAAGAGGTCTTCGGCAGCCGCGACCAGAATTACGTCATGGGCTTCGCCCCATCATCCGACGGTACCCTGCTGCTGGCCAGGCTTCGCAACCGAGCGCTGGCCCGCTCGCAGGACCAGGGACGCAGCTTCTCGCTTCTCGACATCCCTGCCGCCCGAGTCCCGACCGCGCTCGACTGGTTGGAGGGCAGCGGCTTCGTCGGCGTGGCGGACGATGGCGGTGTGGTCCGTTCGGACCTCGCGGGCAAAGCCTGGACCCACACACCGCCGGTCGAGTCCATGCGCACGAACAAACTGGCGGTCAACCCCAAGACCGGCAGCGTGGTGGCCGTCGGTCCATCGGGTTTCATCGGCCGCCTCGCGCCAGGGGCCGTGCGCTTCGATGTCATCTCCGCGGATCTCGGCGGCCTCATCCGCGCGCTGGTGCAAGCCCCGAGCACGGACACCATCGTCGGGGTGGGGCTCCACGCCACCATCGTCCGCTCGACCAACGGTGGCAAGACCTTCCAACGCGTGCACACCACCCTCACCCCGACGGTCGAGCTCAGGGCCTTGAGCTACGATGCGACCCATTCCGTCTTCGTCGCCGCCACCACCACGGGCACCGTGTATCGCTCGTCGGATGACGGCAGTTCGTTTCACAAATCAGCCGAACTG
>CAZHUY010000117.1:12181-18542 GCA_964535465.1 uncultured Myxococcales bacterium | reverse complement strand
CTTCGAGCCGCCGCTTGAGCCCGGGTGTTCCAGAATCATGAACGATGATTTAGTGCCGAATGATTCAAGCACCGTTCACTGAACGCGTTCGACGCGAAACGCGCCGGAACGAAACATGAACGCCGCGATCTCACCCTTGTCGCCCCGAATGAGCACAATCTCGTTCGCACCGGGGGAGTAGAGCGGGCCTTTGACCAACAGGGTGCCGTCCCGCTTTGCATAGATTCTGAAATCGAAGATCTCGCTTCGGCCGACGACATGGGCGACCAGCCTTCCGTCTTTCATCTTCAACACCAGTTCAAGCGGCGCCGCTCCTCCGGTGGAGACATACGTGCCTACCAGCTTGTCCGCTTCCGGGACCGGGTCGTCCGTCACATCCGCCAGGTCGGGAAACGCCTGGTCCCAGGTCGCGTATCCGCCCAGCAGGAGTCTGAGCAAGCGAGCCGTGCTGTATCCGTTCACGCCGTCGTTCACCCAAACCACCACAGCCTGCTTGGCGTCTCGATCGACGTAGAAGCCACTGTTGAATCCGTGAACCCAACCCGGGTGGTCTATGCGGTGCCCCCAGGTCATCTTCTCCGCCTTGTCGTCAAACGCGACGGCGGCCAGCGGCGACGACTTCTCGTCGACCAAGGCGCGGGCCAACTTCAACATGTCGTGGGCCGTGGTGTGCAGCCCCATGGCGCCGGTCATCGTGGGGTGTCTCCAATCCACGCGAAGCAGGGGGGTGTGGTCGGGGTCGTAGCTCGTCGCGGCCCGGTCGGCCTGTTCGGGCAGCCAGGCGATCCCTGAATTTTTCATCCCCACGGGGTCGAGCACCAACTCTCTCAGGTACTGCTCGTAAGTCTTGCCCGTCTTCAGACACAGGATGTGACCGAGAAGTTGAACGCCTATGTTGCTGTACAAGCCTGGAGGTGAAATCGTCTTTTCGGCACTCGACAGGTAGCGGTACAGATCCTTGACGGAATAGGAGCCAAAGTAGTTGCGGTCGCCGAGATCGAGGTTGTCCGGGTGGAGAGGCAGACCTGCCTCGTGCAGAGCCAGCATGGCCAGGGTGATGGGACGCCCGTCTCGGGTGGACATGCGGACCTCCCGGGGCAGAAAGGTTCCAGCCTCGTCTTCGAACTTCATTGTGCCGCGCCGGACCTGATCCGCGAGCATCAGCTTGGTGAACAGCTTCGTGATGGAAGCGGCCTCGAACTCGGTATCCCCGTCCGGCACAGGACCGCCCTTGCGATCCACGCTCCCGTAGCCCCATACCCGGGCTTGACCCTTGTAGAGGACACCCACCCCCATACCTGCCGTCAAACCTGACCGAATGAAGGGCTCGGCCACGGCATCGATGGCCGGCTTGAGGGCGTCGATCTCCTTCACCGGCGATGGCATACGCCGGACCAACCTGCGGCCGAAGGAAAGCGTGAAAGTGTAGACTTTGGTGTCTCCCGCCTTCCAGATCCAGGGCTTGTCCCTGGGTTCATTGAAGGACTCCTCGACCGCCAATTCGGACGACCAACGCCGGTTATCAATCACGATGCTGTGTAGGTCGGACGACTCGATCCGGGCCATGAGGGGAGCGCCGGCCGGTCCGGGGCCGATGGTGAGGGCCTCCCGCACGGGCGGCGCGAGGGTGGGATCCGCAGGAGAATCCAGAGGAATGGTCCTTGCGAGCGCGCCGGCCCGAAAAGGCGCCCCCATCCAGTCTTTGTAGGGGAAGAAGACGACCGTCCGCCGATTCTGGGCGGTGACCTCGCCGAGCGGAGTCATGGCGTAGCGAAAGCGAATCTTCTGGCCCTCGATCCTCACGGTGTATCTGAGCCCCACCTCAACACCGCCTGGAAGTCGGGCCAAGGCGTCGAAACGCTTCTGGCCAGGGCGGTCCTCATACGGGGCCAACTGCCAACCCTGCGTGAAGATCTGCGGAACGACGGTGGCCACCAGATGTCGTCCATCCAGGATCATGGTCGACCCATTGGGGATAACCTGCACGGTCAAGGGGGGGTGGGAGGCCGTTCTCGCCGCAGGTGATTGGGGGGCGAGCAACAAGGCAAACATCAGGGCAACCTGGCAAGGCTTCATGGGGTGTCTCCGAGAAAGGCACTTCACTCCACCCTTTGCGACATGGCAAGGAGCGAGCAGATGCGTGGTCGTGACCAGCGTCACGCCAGCCACGCATAGCCAGGCTTCTCTGTTGCGTCGGGCGCGCGTACCACGCGCGGTGAAGTCAGCGCTCCTGGCCCAGCCGTCTTCTCGGCAACGCAAGATGCCGCTCTGTATGCGCGTATGAGAGTTGCCTGTTCCGTGTTCTCGTTTCTCGCCGTCATCGCCGCCTCTCGTTCCAGCCGGGCCGCGGAAGGCGGAGAGCAGATCAAGAACCAAGAACGCAGCACGAACTGCATGTCTGATGGGGGATCACCAAAAGGGTGCCGAGATCCTCGTCCGGTTGTTCATCCAAACCCGCGATCCGGTCTATCTGTTCAACCAGGGCCGCTGCTACCAGCAGAACCACCGCTGGGCCGAGGCCCTGGGCCGCTTCCGCGAATACCTGCGCAAGGCACCCAACCTGGATGCCCGGGCGACCTTTGCCTTCTGCACCTGGGACGGCGGGCGCCTACCCACCGAGGCAGAGTGGAACTATGCGGCCAGCGGAGGCGCAGGACAGCGCTTCTTCTCCTGGTCGGCCCCAGCGAGCTCGCAGACCATCGATTCCAGTTATGCGGTCTATTACAGCGGCAGCACCCAAGTTGTCGGCTCGAAGTCTCCCAAGGGTGATGGGGCATGGGGACAATCGGATCTGGCCGGTAACGTGGCGGAGTGGCTGCTGGACTGGCCCTAGTCGTTTGCGAGCCCGTGTCGAGATTGTGCCAACCTCACTGGCAACAATGAGGGCGCCACCCGCCGCGCCAGCCGGGGTGGCTGGTTCGGCGACGACGCCATCGACCTCCGCAATGTGATCCGTGGCGGCAGCGCGCCCGCGAGCACCGACATCATCCATGGGGCGCGCTGCGCTCGCTCCGCTCCGCTCCGTAGGGGATGTCGGGGCGCCGTCAGCCCTCAGCCTTCCTCCGGGGCATCCAGCCCCTCGATGCGCCTACGCTCGTACCGCAACACGCTCCAGGTCAACACCGCCGAAGCGGAATCCGAGGCCGCAAGCGAAAGCCACACGCCCACGAGGCCCAAGAGGGGCGGCAGCAGGAACAGGAAAGGTATCAAGAATCCGATCTGGCGAGACAGCGAGAGAATCACGGATAGCTTGGCGCGTCCGATGGACTGGAAGAAGTGCGCCGTCGTGATCTGAAAACCAACCAAGGGGAAGATCAGGCAACACAGGCGCATGCCCTGGACGCTCATCGAACGCAGGTAGGGGTCGCGCGTGAAGGCGCCGACAACCGGCCAGGGGAGGATTTGACTGACCAGAAAGCCCGCGCAGGTGACCAGGGTCGCGCCAATGATTGCGTAGTGAAGCGCCCGCATCACCCGTCCGAAGCGGCGAGCCCCGTAATTGAAGCCGACGATGGGCTGCATGCCCTGGCCGATGCCCATCACCACCATGGCCACCACCATCAACACGCTGTTGATGATGCCAAACGCGCCCACGCCAAAGTCCCCCCCATAGCGCACGAGCTGCAGATTCAGAATCACGGCCACCAAGCTCGCGCCGACCTGCATGAAGAAGGCCGACATGCCGATGGAGAAGATCCCCCGCACGATGGCGAAGTCCACACGGAAGATGCCGGCTCGGAAGCGCAGGTTACGAGTGCGATCGCGAAAGTGGGCGACGGTGAAGACCAGGCCGGTGAGCTGTCCCGCCACCGTGGCCAAAGCTGCGCCACGGATGCCCCAGTGAAGAACAAAAATGAAGAGGGGGGCCAAGGCCAGATTCACGCAAACCGTGAGGATGGTGGTCACCATCGCTTTGCGGGGATGCCCGGAGGCCCGCATGATGTTGTTGAGCCCCATGTAGGAGTGGAAGAAAGGGTTCCCCACCAGGATCACCTGAAGGAACTCACGCGCGTACGGCAAGGTCTCATCGCTCGCGCCAAAGGTCCGCAGCAGCGGATCGAGGAACAGCAGGATGCAGAGTGAATACGCCGTTCCCAGGATGGCGTTGAGAACCACGGTGGTGCCCAGGATGCGCTCTGCTTCCTCGGGGCGACCTTCGCCTAGGCGGATCGATGTGAGCGCAGAGGCTCCCACGCCCACCATGGCCCCAAACGCGATGGCGAGATTGACGATGGGAAGGGTTATGGCCAGACCCGAGATGGCATAAGGCCCTACCCCCTGGCCGATGAAGATGCGGTCCACGACGTTGTAGAGGGAAGCCACGGTCGAAGCGACGATGGCGGGTAACGAATAACGCACGAGCAGCCTTCCCACCGATTCTCCACCCAGCTCTCGTTCCGCCTTCTTGCGATCCGGCGCGGCCTGGTCGCGCTCCGGGCGCGAAAGAGGCACGGGCATGACCATCGGCTCCGGGGCCGTCGAGGGAGCACCGTTTTCTTGCGACATCGCCGCCACCATGTCTCATCGGCGGCGACAGTGCCAATCGCTTGTCGACGATCCACGCAACGATCCTTGCTGGTGCACATGGCGGCATGCCGTCGTCACCGCTTCACGCTACCGCTCACGAGTCACACGCCCCCCTGTTCCCAGCGCCGACCTCTGCGACCGACAGGAGGTCGCGTGTCCTATTCCAGCGCGTAGGCGACGGGCGCGACGATTTCTGCTTCGGCGGGGGGAGGTGGGAAGGGAGAAGCTCGCCGAACAGCCTCGATGGCGCTGCTGTCGAGCACGGGAACGCCTGAGCCTTTGCTGACCCGCACACGGCTGACGGTTCCGTCCGCCAGAATGCGGAAAGCGATGACCACCCGGCCTACCCAACCCATGCGACGAGCGAGCGGGGGATAGGTCGCGCTTCGTTGGATGGCGTCGCGGATGTAGGCGAAGTGCCTCGCCAAGTAGGCCTGATGTGCGGTCACGCCCGCTTGCCCAGAACCCGGGCTGCCCGTCGTGCGTGCGGGGCCGGCGGATGATCCGGCGATGGCACCTTGGCTGGCCACCGGGCTGGAACCAGCCGGGCCGTCGCTCCGGCTCTCGGGAGCAGCAGGGGCTGGATGGGGTGGAGCCTCTTGCGGGGCAGCCGCCGAATCTTCGGCTTTGGTCTCGACTGCCCGCGGGGCCACGATGGCGGGCGCTGCTGCCTTTTCCGGCCTTCGTGCCCGTGGCCTGGGTGGCGGCCGAGCTGCCACCGGCGAGGCTGGCGCCGGCGCGGACGCGGGAGTGCCGGCAGGGGATCCCTTGTCCGCCTCGGGTTCCATGGTCTCGGCTGGCATGATGGTCAGATCGATGGTGATGGGTGGTTTCTCGGCCCCGAATCCCAGAAGGAGAAAGCCGCCGAAGAGGGCGGCATGCACGGCCGCGGATCCCACGCCGCTTTTAAGGATGCGACTCATGGTGGTTTCCGCCGACCTGGCCGGGGCGACAGACCTGGTCCCGGTCACGGTCAACCTGCGGCGCCTGTTTCGCCCGCTGCGAAAGGCTGCCGAGCACGCCCAACAGCAAGACGCCGACACCGGGTAGGACGCAGGCCAGACACGAGCCGCACGAGCCCCCGGTGCAGCGCCCCGCCGCCACACCAGCCGCTCCCGCCGCCACACCAAACGCGGCGCGAAACAGGTTACGGCCGTGGCCAGTCAAAGCGAATGGCTCCGGTCTCGCAGACCTTCTCGCATTCGCGACACGGCAGACACGACAACTGGTCCACATCGATCTTGCCGGTCGTGGGGATCGCCCAGGTCGGGCAAACCTTCGCGCACGCACCGCATGCGCTGCATTTTTGGGAATCGATGCGCACGCGCTTGCCGAAACGGGCGGCCAACCGGCTGACCAGCGCATCGAGTGCCCCCACGGGGCAGAGGAAGTTGCAGTAGGCGCGTCCGCCTCGCGCCAAAAAGCCGAGCCCGACCACCAAGCCCAGCTCGACCAGTCCGGCGGAGCGCAAGAAGAAGGCGGCGTCCGCCTGCGAAAAAGCCGCGCCGAAGAAGCGGGGAATGCTGGCGAAGTTGCAGTAACTGCAACACAGACTGCCGATTCCCAAGGCGGGCGCCAACACGTAGACCGCCAAGTACCCGTAACGTACCGGCGCCGCCGGCACTTTGCGGAAGCTCAAATGGAACCGTCGGGGAAGCAGGCGACTCACCAGCTCCATGGCGCCGCCGATGGGGCAAACATGGCTGCACCATTGGCGCCCAATGAACACGGTGGCGGCCAGGATCCCGACGACCAACGCGACCCCCAACCACGCGCGGAAGATCCCGACCATGACCTGGGACATGTCCTGTCCCTTGCGCCACGACCAGAACAT
>CAZHUY010000117.1:0-12171 GCA_964535465.1 uncultured Myxococcales bacterium | reverse complement strand
GAAGCCCGAGTCCGCCGAGAGTTGCGGCAGCACGGCCAAGGGCGGGAGAAAGAGCAGCAAGCTCAACACCAGAATGGCGGTTCGGTGGCGCGCCCAAAAGCTGGCGTGATTCTTAGTGGTGGCCGCCATGGCTCCCCTCCTCGCCCCCCAGCACGATGGGCACCGACAACACCAGCTGATCGGTCAGATCGTCACGCATGGTGAAGCGCAGTTGTTGCCCGCGGTAACCGTTGCGCGTGAACTGCGCCGGATCCTTCACGTAGCGGTCGCGGCAAGAGGCCGAGCAGAAACAATGCTCGGACACCTCCAAGCGCGGCCCCTCGGCACAACGCATGCCACACACCGGATCCAAGTCGGGTGCCGGCAGCTTGACCCAAAGGGCGATGCGATCACCCGGCTTGAGACCGCGCAAGATGCGGCCGTCGAGCCTGGGCCGGTGGCGCAGACCAAAGTCCAACACCGGGCCCGAAAGCTGCACCTTGAAATCGAGCGGCGGCTCGCCCTCGATGTCCAGCCGCGCATCACCTTGCCACGGCGGCAAGACCGGCGCGGTGACGATCATCATGTAGCCGCGCGGCCCTGGCGAAAGCACCACCGCGTGGCGAGCCTTGCCCCCCCCCTGTCGTAGGGTGGCCAGCGCGTGGGCTGAATCGGGCCAGCGCCAGACGGCAGCAAACGTGGAAACCGTGACGGCCGCGGCGAACCAGGCCCAGCTGACCTTGCTCACGGCCCCCTCCTGAATTGATAGGTGGCCAACAGGGTTCGCGGCAGTCCCGCGCTGTAAAGCACCTTGCCGCTCGTGTCCTTGGTGACCTCCATGGCATAGCGCTGGTCGAACACGTTCTGCGCCTCGAAGCCTACCGTGTGTTGTCCGCGCACCCACTTGGCGGAGATCCCGGTCAGCCAAGCGTACCCACCGTATTTCTCACTGTTGGCGTTGTCCAGGTAGTAACTGCCCCAGGTGTCGCTCTGAATGCGCAGCTGCAGGCCCGAAGCGTGACGCCACAGCGCGAACAGCGATCCCTGATGCTTGGGCGCGTAGGGCAGTCGGTTGCCCGAGCGATCCGCCGGCACCTGCCCCGCCTGCTCGATGAACTTGTCGTAGCGGAAATCGTTGTACGAATAGGCGAAGCCCAGCTCCGCGCCATAGGGAAGACGCAGGGTGGCCGCGGCCTCTAGCCCCTTCTTGTTGGTGGCCCCCGCGTTCTCGTAGACCGTGACGCCATTCTGTCGGAACGAGACAATCTCGTTCTTCACGTACGTGAGATAGCCACACAGATCCGCGGTCAGATGCTTCGATCGCGTCTTGACCCCGATTTCGTACGAGTTCGAGCGTGCGGCATCGAGCTGCCGATTGTAGGTGAGCTCCGACTCGGTGGGAACCTGGTAGGCCTGCGCGGCCGAACCGTAGACGCTCAGCTTGTCGTTCAGCTTGACGGTGAGCCCGGCCTTGGGTGCCGGCAGCCACAGCGAACGCCACACCCGCTCTTGCCCGACACCCGGTCCGTAGCTGCCCGTCGAATAGCTGTAGGCGGTGAACTCCTCATTCTTGAGAACGAAGCGCGTCCGGTCCAGGCGCCCGCCGATATCAAACAGAAGCCAGCGCGCCGGTTGCCACGATTCCTGCAAGAAGACCCCGCCCAGGATGTTCTGATGGCTTCCCTGCTGCATCAGACTCCCGCGCGTGTCGGACAGTGTGGCGACGATGCGGTTGTTGGCCGTCTGCACATCCCGGTATTGGTACTTGCGGACGTCTTGATTCCATTGCGCTTTGAAAGTGACGCCAGCCACGAAGGTGCCCTTCCACAGTCCACGCTCATGACGGGTCTGGGCCTCGAGATCGGTGCCGAGCACGTTGGTCCCGTCTTGGGTCACGTTGATCGCGCCCGTCACCGGGTGTCGGTGCGTCCACCAACTGTAATAGATGCGCGGCTTGATCACGGTGCCGCCGAAGGTTTGTTCGTACTTGGCGTTGGCGAAGAGAATGCGTGAATAGCGCCCCGAATGCTTCCACGGCTCGGAGGCGCCTTCTTGCCGTCCGGTGTCCTTGTAGGTCTGGAATAGTCCGGCGTTCATCGATCCCGGGAGTTGGATATTGGCCTCGGTGTAGGCGATCTCGCTCTCGAGGGTTCCGGTTTCACTGATCACGAAGCCCTGTTTGAAACTCACCTGCTTACTGTCGAAGCGGTTCCAGGTGCGCCAGCCGTTCTCGTCCGAACGCACGCTGGCGGACACGGCCATGGCCAGACGGTCCGTGCGGGCCGAGGTGCGCAGATGCAGGTTCCACCTGTTGAAAGAGCCACGGCTCAGGCTGCCCCCGTCGGGTCCGGGGTCGAACACCGAGCGCGAGAAGATCTGAATGGCACCACCCGCCGAGCCCGGGCTGTAGAGATTCCCAGGTCCCTTGCTGATCTCGATGCGCTGGATGTCCTGCGTGTCGACCCAGTCGAGTCGGGTCAGGCTGTCCGGGTCGGTCAAGGGCACACCGTCGCGCAGGAACATGATCTCGCGAATGCCATAGTTGGCGCGCAGACCGGCGCCGCGGATGATCAGGCGCGCATCGTAGCCACCGTTCTTGGTATCAATGAGCACACCCGGCGTGCCCACGATGGCGTCCTTGACGTTGAGCACCGCCGAACTCTCCAGGCGTTCCTTGCCGATCACCGCAATCGCCTGGGGCACGTCGAGAGTCGGGCGCTCCTCCCGAGTGGCCGTCACCGAAATCTCGTCCAGCTTCATGGAATCGTCGCCGGGCTCCTTGGGCGGGGGCTGAGGCGTGGGCGCGGGCGCAGGCTGGGGTGTGGGCACGGGTTCGGGCGCGGGCGCAGGCGGGGGCGTGGGCGCGGCGGGCGCGGCCTCCGCGGCCGGGGCAGATACCGGAGGCGCAGCCGGCGGCGGTTCGTCGGGTGTCGCGGGCGCGACACGCGCTCCGGATTCCGCCACTGGCGACGGCGATTCCGTCGGGGCGCTCGGCCCGGGCGTTTCCGGCAGCGGCTCCGGTGCCCTGGTGACTGGAGGCGGCTCCTCTGGACCAGTCCCCGCTTCTGCCGGTCCCGCTTCCGCGACCAGCGTGAACAACACGACACGAACCAACGCGAAACCGAAACTCAGCATGGCGGCCTCCATACACCGGGGGGGTGACCGCTAGTTGATGTGTCAACACGATTCGTTGTTACGGGAGCATCTGCCAAGCGCGCCTTGTGCCCTGATGGTTCGGCCGGGGTGTCTTGTGTTCTCGGCGAGAGCCTCACTGGACCGTTCCCTGGCGCAAATTGCGTTTCGCCTCTCTCCGGCCAGCAAGGCTTGCGCGATCTCGCAAATTCTCAGGAATTCTCGAAAAAACTTCGCTCAGCTCGCTTGACAGCGATCGATCACAAGGCCGAAGCTGACTCTCGAATCGCGCATACGAGAGGAGGCGTCGATGGTCGCAACTGGGGTGTTGTGGATGCTTGCCTGGGGCGGAGAGATCGCCGTCCTCGAAGACCGCGCCTTCGCGGCCCGAACTCCCATCTTCGGTTGCACCATCACCCGCTGCTTGTCGGCTGCGCCGCCGGCCTCTTGCTGTCAGGGGCACCAAGGAGGACTCCCATGAGACGACTCTCCACCCTTCCTATCGTGTGCATCTCGCTCGCGGCTTGCGGCTCCAACACGGACGACGCCAAAGAGGCGGAATCAACCACCAGGGTCAGCGTGGCCACGGCCTCCGCCGGAGATCTCGTCGTCGAGTTGCTGACCGACGTTCGGCTCGAGACCGGGCTGACGCCGGTTCACATCAAGGTGACCGGAGCGAACGGCGCACCGGTGACCGACGCCACCGTAGCTTTCTTCCCATGATGGCCATGGCCAACGGCAAGAACCACAGCTGCCCAACCATGGGGCCGCCAACCCTGGGCACGGATCTCATGTACCACGTGGGCACCATCTTTCAGATGGCGTCCACCGAGGCGGACACATCGAGCGCGACGGTGAGCGTGGTCCGAGTCGACGGGACCGCAGCGGTGGCAAGCTTCCCTCTCTTGATGGTGGCGGACAGCGGCCGCGCCAAGGTCTTGGCCACCACCGACCCGGCGACCGCAACGGTCACGAAGTACCAGGCCAGCTTGAATTTCGTGGGCGCGCCCCAGGTCGGATTGAATCCGATCGTGTTCACACTGCACCGCATGCAAGACATGACCACCTTCCCATCGGTTGACGACGCGATCATCAGCCTGGATCCCCAGATGCCCTCCATGGGGCACGGCTCACCCGGCAGCGTCGATCCCACCCTGACCGCGCCGGGGCGCTACGAAGGACTGCTCAGCTTCTCCATGACCGGAGAGTGGAAGACCACCGCGAGCATTCAGCGCGCAGGTGTCGTTCTCGGAACACCTGTGTTCACCACGAACTTCTAGGTCCATTCACAAAGGAGCCCTCATGAGAATCAGATTCGGCATTCCCCTGCTTGGAGCCCTCGCGCTTACGACCTTTGCCGCCCCGTCGGTGGTCGCCAAGGCAAAGGGCGCGAAGGCCGTCGAAGCCAAAGGTGGCAAGAGCGAAAAGACTGCGGAGGCCAAGGCACCGCAGGTGATTGAAATCTCTGTCACCAAGGAGGGCTTCCTTCCCAAGGAAGTGAAGGTGAAGGTCGGGCAACCGGTCAAGCTGCTGGTCACGCGCAAGATCGACAAGACCTGCGCCAAGCAGATCGTCATCAAGGACTACAACATCAACGAACCGTTGCCCCTCGACAAAACCGTGACCGTCGCCTTCACGCCCAGCAAGGCCGGCCCCACGCGCTTTGCATGTTCCATGGACATGATCGCGGGCGTCATCGTCGCAGAGTAATCCCAACATCAGCGTGCGATGGACACACCGTCGCACGCTCCTCTCTCTCAAGAGTGAGCAACTTCGGCTTCGCCGAGAAAGGAGGGAGCACAGGAGAAGGAGACGTGTCGGTTTCGAGAGCGACAAACGCGAGACCGACCAAGCAAGTGTGCCGCGGCGTGGACCACGTGGGCAAACCCCGCGTTGCAGGCGGAGGTTTGCTCAGAAGCGTGGCCACGACGCCGCGGCGAAGAGGCGGTCGAGAGAAAGGTAGGCAGGAGACATGAAACGATCACATTGGGGAACTGGAGCGCCGATTCTTTTATTCCTTGCACCGATCGCGGGATGTGA
Organism: uncultured Myxococcales bacterium; assembly: GCA_964535465.1. Classification (GTDB taxonomy): domain Bacteria; phylum Myxococcota_A; class Polyangia; order Fen-1088; family Fen-1088; genus Fen-1137. The sequence goes on along the minus strand of CAZHUY010000117.1, from coordinate 7,020 downwards.
GAATTCCCCGTTTCAGAACGGGGAGCTCAGCGAGGGGCAATCCCAGGCGTTGGCCTCGGCGTCGGCGCCAGATGCGGGAGCGAGCACGGACGCCATCTTCCTGTTCGACGCAGGACCTTTGGCGCCTGTGCTCGACGCAAGGGCGATCCCGCAATTCGTGCAGGAGATGCCGCGGCTTCCAACCTTCGAACCGACGTTGGTCAGAAATGCCGCGGGCAAGGTCATCGAGAAGAAGTTCAATGTCAGCATTGCCAAATTTGAGGCTCAGATCCTGCCACCGCCTTTCCCGAAGACTCCGTCGTTTGGTTACGGGGGGCTTGTTCGTAAGCCAGACGGATCCGTGCAATTCGAGCGCACGACACCGGGGCCGACCTTCGAACAGACGAGAGGGGTCGTTGCTTCCATCACCTACAACAATGAGCTTTTCGGTGAGCATCCCCAACCGGTGGATCCCACGCTCCACTGGGCCAACCCCAACAACTTCCCGAAGCCAACACGGCCCTTCATACCGTTCCCGCCCGGATACGCACAGGCGCAAAGCCCGATCACGCACGTCACGCACACTCACGGCATCGAAGTCCTCCCGGAGTTCGACGGTACGCCTGACCTCTGGTTCACGCCCAACCTGACCCGAGTCGGCCCGGAGTTCGTGTCCAACACCTACACCCAGCCGAGTAGCAACGAGGCGACCGCGTTCTGGTACCACGATCACTCATTCGGGGTTACACGCCTGGACGTCAACATGGGCTTGTCGGGCTTCAGCCTGTTACGTGACCCGAACAATCCCCTCGACCCGCCCACCTTCGATGCGACGGCCACGAATCCCAACATGCTGGGCTTCGAGTCAGTGGCTGACTGGACCGGGACGGGTGTCACGCCGACCTCCAGCACGATACACACCGAGGGATCCTTCTCGCTTGCGCTGGCGGCGAAGAACTACGTGACCGTGAAGAGCGGCACAATGGAGACCAACGCGGCGTTGAGTTCGCCGATCCTGCTCGATTTCTTCCTGCCGGCAGCGCAGCCAAATCCATGGTGGCTAGGTGCCGTGCAGCTCTTCGTGGATTGCCCGAGCCGGAGTGTCTACAACGCCTACGTCGGACAGGTGGAGCTGACCGGGAAGACCATCGGGGCCTGGAACACGCTCTCCTTCCCTGTCGCTCCGGCACTCATCAGCAGCGTCGGCAGCACATGTAGCGATTTCAGCGTGTCCATCGCGGTCAACGTGCCCTACAACGCCACCGGCCTCTATCTGCTCGATAACCTGCGGGGCATCAGCGCGGGACGCGAAACCATCCTGCCGTCGGGTGAGTTCGAGGTTCCCTTGATCGTTCAGGATCGAACCTTCCGAACCGATGGCTCGGTCTTCGAGCCGACGGTGGGCCTGAACCCGGACATCAACCCCTACTGGCAGCTCATCATCGACGGACAGACCATCATGGTGAACGGCAAGGTCTGGCCCAACTTCAATGTCAAGCGACACGCCTACCGGTTCCGCATCCTGAACTCGGCCACCCAGCGCTTCTTCCGGTTCCAGATGTCCAACGGGATGCCCTTCACGATGATCGGCAACGACGGCGGCTTCCTCAATGCGCCCAAGGTGGTCACCTCCTGGCTTCAGGGCGTGACCGAACGCGTGGACGTCATCGTCGATTTCTCCAATCTGCCGGTGGGGACCAAGGTCATTCTGCAAAACACGGAACAGCACTTCCCACCAATTGGGGATCCGGTGGATCCGACCCTCGACGGTCGCGTGATGCAGTTCACGGTCGTCGACAGACCGGTCGTGCATCCCCGGCCGCTGCCCGCCAGGCTGAACAACCTTCCCGATCTGACACCTAACCGGCGCACAGCGCACTTGATCCAGAACGTGTCGCTCACCGATCAGGGCGGCATTCTGCAGGCCGAGCTCGACGGCCAGCTCTTTCACTCGCTCACCACCGAGCTCGAGGCTGTCGGCAGCACGGTGGACTGGCAGTTTCTCAACACCACGCCCCTCGATCACAACAAGCACGTCCACCTGGTCGAGTTCAGGCTGATCGAGCGACAGGCGTTCGACGGCGCAGCCTACCGCGCGGCCTGGGTGGCAGCGAACGGCAACCCACCGTACACGCATCCGACCATCAAGATCGACCCGACGCCTTTCCTGAGTGGACCGGTCACAGGTCCCGCGCCGGAAGAAGAAGGATGGAAGGACACCATCCATACGCCGGCCAACCAGGCCACGCGCATCCGGATACGCTTTGCCCCGCAGGACATCCCGGCTGGGGGTGTACAGCCCGGGCAGCAGCGCTACGCGATCGATCCCAAGTACAGCAACGGCTACATCTGGCACTGCCACCTGCTCGAGCATGAGGACAACGAAATGATGCGGCCCATGACGGTGATTGATATCTGGCGGCCAGGGGTCAAACACGGCGTCGGCTTCTATGGAAACCCAGGCATCAACCACGACGTTGTTGACTTCCAAGGTGTCGATTATGCTTCGCGCAGGCCGCACATTTCCATGGCAGGGCAGCCTCCGCCCGCGCGTTTCGACCTGTGGCAACGAATCAACAACGAGGACGGCGACTGGGCGCCCCAGATCATCTTCAACGTGGGAGATCGGACGCGTTTCAGCAACGGGCACATCTACCAGGCCTTGGTGCAGCACCAGGCCAGATTCTTCAACGCGCCCCCGAATCCCACCTTCTGGCAGTTGGTTCTGTAGGTCGAGCGAGAGTCATCGTTTGAGGGATTGAACGGGAACGCACGAGGCGTTCCCGCAAACGAAGAGGGAATGAGGGGCCCGGGCGACAGAGGTCGCCGGGCCCCTTCGCAACCAGGAGAGCTCAACCAATGTCCAAGATATCCCTTGCGTCGGTCATGATTGTGGCGGCGCGCGTGCTGCTGCTCTGCCTTGCCGGAGGCGCCGTGGTCGTTGCCCTGTTGATTGCCAAGCGGGAGGGTGCTCACGCCGTGGATCCGGGTGGCGCTTACCTGTGTCCCATGCACCCGGAAGTGACGTCCTCCGCACCAGGCGATTGTCCCCTATGCGGCATGGCCCTCGAGGTGCGCAAGGGCGAGCCGGTGCCAGGTGCCGCTCATCCTGGGACCGACGGCAGCGCCATCACCTTTCAGCTTCCGCAGACGGCCGCCATCAAGACCTTCGACGAAGTGGGATATGGCAAGATGTTCGAGATCTCGCGCGAGATGCGCGCGCCCGCCTGGGCCGAGAGTGGCGAGATCGGACAGGCGCTGTTCTACAAAGACGAGGCCGCGGTGATCGAACCGACGGAGGAGGCGGTCTTCTTTCCATCGACCCAAGGAAAGGATGGGGCTTCCCCAGAAATCAAGGTGAGACGCATCGACGAGCCGCCCATGTTCTGGGACCGCGCCACCGCACTGGTGCGCTTCCGCGCGAGCCCCAAGGCGACACTGGTGCCTGGCCAGACTGGCTCGCTCAAGTTTCGGACCCGGGTGCGCGAAACTCTCGCAGTTCGTGATACCGCTATCATCCAGTCGCCGAGCGGTCCCTATGTTTTCTTGTTGGCCAAGGACAATCGCACTCTGACCAAGCGGCCGGTGGAGATCGGTGCCGTACGCGCCGGTCATGCTGCCGTGATTTCGGGGCTGGCCGTCGGCGAGAGAATCGCAGCCCTCAACAGCTTCTTCCTCGAAGCCGAAAGGCGGTTCGCGGGGGCTACACCATGATTACCCGAGCCGTCGCCTGGAGCGGTCGGCATCCGCTCAAGGTCCTGCTGCTGGCGCTGGGCATCGCGCTTGCCAGCTATCTCGGCCAGCGTTCGCTCGCCCGCGACGTGCTTCCCGATCTTTCCGACCCGCAGATCGTCGTCTTTGGCGAGTGGATGGGGCACCCGGCCCTGGAGGTGTCGAACCAGGTCACCCAGGTACTGACCGAAGCCTTGCAGGGTGTGTCCGGCTCCACGGCCATCCGAGGCCAGTCGATGGCCGGCATGGCCTTTCTCGAAGTCATCTTCGCGTCGGTCTCCGATATCCCCAAGGGAAGAGCAGAGATCCTCGCACGCGTCGAGACCTTGCGCCCGCGGCTGCCCGCCAATCTGCGTCTCCAGGTCGGACCGGAGGCATCCAGCACAGGTTGGATCTTCCAATACGCCCTGGTGCCGCCGCAGCCCAAGAAGGGGGGAATGCCCATGGGGGTGCGCAAACCCGATGAAGGGCCGAGTTCGCTCTACGGTCTACGGAAATTCCAGGACGATGTGCTCAGGCCAGAGATCGCTGCCATTCCGGGAGTGGCCGAGGTGGCTTCGGTGGGGGGGGATCCCAAGGAGGTCCTGATCGAAACCAGCCCGGAGCAGCTCCGGGGGGCCAGCGTGGCTCTGTCGGACGTGGTCCAAGCCGCGCATTCGGTGTTGAAGGATCCGCAGGCGATACTGGAGCAGCTCCAGAATGCGCCGCTTGGACCGCCGGGCGATGGCCACGATGGAAAGGCGACACGCCTCAGCCGGGTGGCCGACATACGGGTCGCGCCCGGGATGTCGAGCGGCATGACTGACATCGACGGATTGCAGCCGGTTGTCGCGGGCATCGTGATCGCCAAACGGAATGCCGACATCGCCTCGATCCTGGTCAAGGTGAGGGCCGTGATCGACAAGCACCGCAAACAATTGCCCAAGGACGTTGGCCTCGGGGTCATCTACGACCGCTCCGAGCTGGGCACGCGAGTCGAGCGCACGCTGTTTCGAGCCGTGGGCGAAGAGATCGTCGTGGTTTCGCTGGTGTTGCTGGTGTTCCTGTTGCACTTGCGAAGTGCGCTCATGCCCATGCTGACCCTGCCGTTGGTGGTCTTGCTCACCTTCGTCTCGATGCGCATCATCGGTTTGCCAGCCACCATCATGAGTCTCGGCGGCATCGCCATCGCGCTCGGCATGGCGGTAGACGCCGATCTGGTCGCTCTCGAAGCTTGCCACCGGCGCATCGAGTCGAGCGGTGGCCGTCTTTCCAAGGCCGGCAAGCGTGCGGCCATCATCGCTGCCGCCGGCGCCTTCGCCCCGGCCATCCTGACCTCACTGGTCATTGCCGCGCTGGCCTTCATACCGGTTTTCGCTTTCGGGGGCGAATCGGGAAGGCTACTTCGCCCGCTGGCCATCACCAAGACTCTGGTGATCGCTGCGGCGGCGCTTTTGGCCCTGACGGTGGCGCCGGCCTTGCGTGATCGCCTGCTCGGTCACAAGGTCGTGCCGGAACTCAAGAACCCACTCACCCGCACGTTGGTGCGCGCCTATCGGCCCTTCGTCCACTTCGCGCTCTCTCGCCCTGTGTTCACCTTGGTCACCGCGGCCCTGGCGGCGCTTTCTTGTCTGCCCATCGTCGCCAGTCTGGGCGGTGAGTTCCTACCTCGTCTCGACGAAGGCTCACTGCTTTACATGCCCACGACGGCAGCGGGGGTCAGCTCCGAGGATGCCGTCACGGACATGCAGCGGCAAGACCTGGCCATCTCGGACCGGCCCGAGGTCGCCCTGGTGTTTGGCAAAGCCGGGCGGGCGGACACCGCCACCGATCCGGCACCCTACTCGATGATAGAGACCACCATCCGACTCAAGCCCCGCTCGCAATGGCCAAAGATTGCGCGCCAGCGCTGGTACTCCGGCTGGGCGCCCGCGCCGCTCAAGCGTGTGCTGAGCCCGATATGGCCGGAGCAGACCCCTGCCAGCCACGCCGAGTTGGTCGAATCCCTCGACCGCAGCACCCGCTTCGCAGGCTGGATCAACGCATGGACAGCGCCCATTCGCGCCCGGCTCGACATGATGTCGACCGGCGTGCGCACCCCCGCCGGCGTGCGCATCGTCACCGACGACCACACGCGGCTCGATGCCCTGGGGGCGGCCGTCCGCGCCGCGGTGCTTGCCGTGCCGGGAACAAAGAGTGCCTTCTACGAGGCGCTCGGCGGAGAAACACGACTCCGGTTCGTACCGGATGCGACAGCGATGGCACGGCACCAGGTCGATCCCACACGGGCCCAAGCCACCGCGGAACTCGTGATCGGCGGCGGATGGCTCGGAGAGATGAAGGTTCCTGACGCGAAGGAGCCCGAACCGGATGGCACCGCGGTAGCCTCTCACCGGACCGGCGCGCTTGGGGTCATCGAGCCTGCGGGGCTGGTCCTGGGCGTCCAAAGCGAAGAACCCACGCCTCGGGCGGAGAATCCGTCAGCGCCCATCACCACCGCGTGGCCCCTGCGTGTGCGCTTGACCCTCGCCGATCGCTGGCACCCGCGGCCGCTCGATCAGTGGCTGCGGGAAACCACGGTGCGCGGCGGTGCGAACGGGGGGCAGCCCGTGCCACTGGCCTTACTGGGACGACTGGAGTACGTCACCGTTCCGGCGCAGCTGCGCGCGGAGAAAGGCGGACCGGTGGGATACGTCTACGTGAACCTGGCCCAGAACACCGACGTGGCCAAGTACGTGGACAAGGCTCGCGACCAGGTCGAAAGCGCGGTTAAAGGTGGGCCCATCGGATTGCGCCCGGGCGAGCGCTTGGAATGGACCGGGCAGTACGAGCTCATGGTCGCCGGTCAGAGACGCCTCATGCTCATCGCGCCCATGGTGGCCTTGCTGATGTTGGGGCTCCTGCTGCTGCAATTCCGCAGCCTGACCGAAGCCCTGATCGTGCTGGCGTCCGTGCCCTTCGCGTTGGTGGGAAGCTTCTGGACGCTCTACCTGCTCGACTACAAGATGTCGGCGCCGGTATGGGTGGGCCTGTTGTCGGTCGTGGGACTGGCCATGCAAACCGGGGTGGTCATGGTGGTCTACATCGACGACGCCTTCCACCGTCGCATGCGCAAGGGCGAGATACGCAACCGCGCCGATATCGTCGCCGCCCATGCGGAAGGCACGGTGCTTCGGCTGCGACCCAAGCTCATGACCATCACGGCTATGGGGGCGGGTCTCTTGCCACTCTTGTGGGCCAGCGGGGCGGGGGCGGAAATCATGCGACGGGTCGCCGCTCCCATGCTCGGGGGCCTGCTGACCAGTGCCTTCCTGACACTGGAAGTGATCC
>CAZHUY010000116.1:0-18571 GCA_964535465.1 uncultured Myxococcales bacterium | reverse complement strand
GGTGGTCTGGCCTATCTCCCCGAGTCCCACCAGCCCGGAGCTCCGTTGCTGAGCAAGTCCGGACTGCCCAATCCCGTGGTGACCAGCTTGGCGGAGGACGCCCACGGGAACCTGTGGGCCACCAGCCATGCCGGCCTGTCCAAGCTGGTGGGCGTGGTTCAGGATCCCAGCTCGCGTGTGCTGACCCATTTCGATGTTCATGATGGTCTGCAAGACAACGAGTTTTCCCGAGGAGCCGCCTTGCGCGCTCGAGACGGGAGGCTGTATTTCGGTGGCCGGCGAGGATTCAACACCTTCTTCCCCGACCGGGTTCCCAATAACGCGACCCCACCGCCCATTGTTCTCACCGACCTACGTGTTCTTGGGCGCAAGGTTCGTCCCGGTCGACCCTCTTCGATCCTACGCCAGTCCATCACCGAGACCACCAGCCTCTCGATCCCCCAAGATGTCTTTGCCTTGAGCTTCGAATTCGCGGCCCTGAATCTCGTGCAACCCAGCAAGAACCGCTACGCCTTCATGCTGGAAGGCTTCGACACCACCTGGAACGATGCCGGCAATCGGGCCGAGGCCACCTACACGCAACTGCGCCACGGCGACTATGTCTTGCGGATCCGCGCCGCCAACAACGACGGCGTGTGGAACGAGGCTGGGCTTGCTCTTCGTCTTCATGTCGAGCCACGTTGGCACGAGCGCACCTGGATCCGGGCCGTGCTGGTCATGCTTGGTTTGCTCATGGTGGTCGGTTTCCTATGCCGGCGTGCCCGACGGTTCCGAGCGCGGGAACGCGAGCTCACCCTGCGCGTCGACGAGCGCACTCGCGCCTTGAATGATTTGAACGAACAGCTCGAGCAGCGCGTGCGCCAGCGGACCGCGGAACTGGAGGAGGAGAAGCAGCGGCTTTCCGTCACCATGGGGAGCATTGCGGATGCGGTGATCGCCGCCGATGTCGACGGCCGCATCGTGCTGATGAACCGCGTGGCCGAACAGTTGTGTGGCACGGGTCGCGAGGTCGCGCTGGGCCGCTCCTTGGCCGAGGTTGTTCCCCGGCTGGACCCGAACACACGCCAACCCACGGTCGTCTCCACCTTGGCGCTGCCTCCGGGAGACACCCCGCCTTCCCCCGGAGAAAGCCTGTTGGTGCGTTCCGATGGCAAGGAGTTGCTCATCGCCGAGAGCGCCGCGCCCATACGCGATCACAAGGGCTCGACCCTGGGCATCGTCCTCGCGTTTCGCGACATCACCCGGCAACGGAGATTCGAGCTCCAGTTGGCCACCAACGAGAAGGTTGAGGCGCTTGGTGTGCTCGCGGGCGGCATAGCTCACGACTTCAACAACCTGCTGACCGGTCTCTTTGGCTACCTTGAGCTCTCGCAACGGTTCCCGCCGGGGTCGTCCAAACAACAGGAGACCCTGGGCAAGGCGATCTCACTCGTGGAAAAGGGACGCGGCCTGACCAGCAAGCTGTTGACGTTCTCCAAAGGGGAAACACCGCGGCTGGCTCCCGTCGACCTGCGCGAGGTGCTGTCCAGAAGCGCCGAATTCGCCCTCAGCGGCTCCAGAGTCGTATGTGTGCCACTTCTATCCGAAGACCTGTGGCGCTGCCTGGGCGACCGACAGCAGCTCGATCAGGTCTTCGACAACCTGTTGCTCAACGCTCGACATGCCATGGGTGACAACGGCGAGGTCTCCATAAGCGCCGAGAACGTCAGCGCGGATGCCTCGTCCATTCCAGCCCTGAGCGCGGGGCGCCACGTGAGGGTTTCGGTGGCGGATAAGGGGCCGGGTATCGCCAAAGAGCTGCAGGGGCGCATCTTCGAACCCTTCTTCACCACCAGGACCAAAGGCACTGGTCTTGGCTTGGCCACCACCCATTCCATCGTGCGCAGGCACAAGGGCCACATCGAAGTCAACTCCGAGCCAGGCAAGGGGGCGACCTTCACGGTCTATCTGCCTGCGGTCGATGAATGACCCCCAACTCTCGTCGCGGTCTTTCATCGGCGGGATCGCTGGGGGTGACGCCAGAGACGCTCTTTCACGGAACACGCACAACCTGAGGTCTGGCTCGCATACCGGGCGCTCCAGGTTTGCGACACTCTCCGCACCGCCCATCTCTGGTCCGGGCGGTACGGAGAGGTGAGGGGCAGCTACTTCTTGGCCTTGCCCTCGTCCTTGGCCTTGCCCTCGTCCTTGGCCTTGCCCTCGTCCTTGGCCTTGGCCTTGGCGTCTTCCTTGCCCTCCACGGACGTGGCGGTCATGCGGTACTCGATGGTCACCTTGGCGCCGACCTTGAGGTCGCCCTTGACCTTGGTTTCGGCATTGCGGGCGATCTCCCACTTCTCCTTGCCCTTCTGCACGACGACGGCGTCGTCGCGGACTTCCAGCACGGGGCCCGTGACCTGGTAGGTCTTCGTGGCGGCTGCGCTGGCGCTGAAGGAAAACAGAGTGGCGGACAGGAAGGCGGTAACGAGCATCTTCTTCATGGTCAGTCTCTCCTTGGTTACAACGGTACTGAAGCCAAATATCACCGTGTTCAAAGTCTCGCAACTGGGTCTGAGGAGGGACAGGGTGCCTGGGCGGTGGTCGATGCGGTCGCCCTGACGTGCTACGGGGGTGGGGTCAGCCGGGTGCTGACCATCCACCGTCGGCGCTGAGCCATCTGCCTTCACCGGCGGGGAAGGGAGGCCTTGCTCGTGCGTACGACGCCCAGCACGTTGGGGATTGGCCATTGGTTGGGCTCATCGTCGTCTTCGTCGACGCTGGTTTGGTAGCTGCCGTTCAGGTCCAGGTCGATGCCGGCGCCGTGGATGGAGAGGCTGGCTTCGGGACCGCCCTCGACGTGCATCGCGTTCGTGATGGCGAGCGGGAGCGCCAGCAGCTTGGCATTGAAGTCGAACATGGCGCAGGGCCGCCGGCTGAACAGGAAGAGGATGCGGCCCTGTTTGTCCATGGCCACGGCGGCCTCGCTCCATTGCCGCTCTTGCTTGGTCCACACGTTCCGGCCGGGCGTGCGGATGAGTCGCAGGTTCTGAACGGCAGCGCCGTAGTCCGCGATGCGCTCCTTGTTGTCGGGTTCGTCGAGATCCAGCAGCACGGCGCCCGGCACATCCTTCTTGCTGGGCGCGAAGGCGAGCGCCGACTGGTACTTCGATGCCCAGTGGCCGTTGTTGACGTGACCGGGAATGTGGGCGTGGCCCACGTTGGTCAGGTGGTCGGTCTGGTACATGCCCAGGTTGATGGCCACCACCAGGCCGTGTTCGCGGCACCAGTGCCCAGTCGTGCGGGGCTGCTTGTCGCCGGCCTTGGCCATCACCGCTACCAGCGGCGCGCGATCCGGTTCGATGCGCACCACGTGCAGTCGCTCGCCCGCTTCACCGATGGCGGCGTATTCGACACCGGACTGCAGCTTCTTCCAGACAGTCTCTGGCCCAGCCGCGAATCCTGCGGAGGTCGAGAGCGTGACGAGCGTCCCGATGACGGAAGCCAGCGTGTTCACCACGGCACCATACCGCAGGAACGGCGGGACCGGTGTTTCAATGCCGACGCTGGTTGCCGCGCGCGTTCACTGGGCCGAGGCCGCAGGATTCAGGTGATTTCTTCGGCGCTCTCCGGCTGGCCAATCGCGACCGCATGTTCAATCGGTATTGGCGCCCGCGCCAGGCCACGCGAGGCCACAGCAGGGCACTGAGTACGGCAAAGGGGCCAGCCAGGAGAATCACCGCGGGAACCCAGATGTGGCGCAGGGGTAGAGGTGCGCCTCCGAGTTTGCGGTGCAAATGGACTATGCTCCACGTGAGCGTGGCCGGCACCACGACGGGGACCAGCGCCAGCAAGGGATCTCCGGCAAGAGCGGCTCCGAGCACCAGCAGCAGACCCAGCCAGTATTGCAGGCCACGCATCCACACGCGTCTCTTGAAGGTCCCCATGGGCAAACCCGAACGCGAGAAGATCAGCCAGCGACGGAACATGCGCGCGAAGGTCAAGAGACCCAGGTTCTGCACGACCACCGGCAGGGCGTGGGACGCGACCACGTTGCGAAAGCCAAGGGCAGCCAGGCGCAGACCGATCTGCATGTCGTCGACCAGGTGGCCGCTCAAAACTTGTAGGCCCTCCAGGGCCTCGAGCGCTTTGCGCCGGAAGACCATGAGCTGGCCCATGAGGAAAGGCATGGCACCCGTGCGCGCCACCGTTTCCGCCACCGCTGGACCGTAAAGCCCGTTCAGCATCAAGGCCGCGCCCGTATCGCCCGCCGTGCACGGCCGGGACGGTATCACGACTGGTGCAAAGGCGGCGCCGGCGTTGGGGCTGGCCAGCAACTTGTCGACCACCTGCCTCAACACCAGCGGGTCGGGGCGCGTGTCAGAGTCACCAAAGGCCACCAGCTCGCCCCCGGCATGTGCCAGTCCCGCGATCATGGCGTTGAGCTTTCCCGTGCGGTCGGCGGGCGGAGGACCGGCGATGATGATGCGGGCTCGACCATGGTGGCCGGCGGCCTGGTGAGCCTCGATGGCCTTGCGCGCGAGAGGCAAGGCGGGCTCGTCGATATCGTCGAACACGAAGAGGGTCTCGATGGGGCCGGGATACACGTTCTCCAAGGCCGCGGCGAAGTTGCTCTCCGCCTCGGCGTCTAGACCGCGGACCGGCCGAATCACGCTGATTGAGGGATAAAGGCGCGGCGTGGGAAGCAACGAGACCCGCGCATTGATTGCGCGCGAAAGCCGGCGGTGCTCCCTCAGAACCGCTGCCGCCAGTAAGGCGGCCACTACGACCACCAACACTCCCACGCCTGAAACCTTCCAACTGGTTAGATGCCGCTCCTTCGACCTCGTTCTGGTCGCCCACGGGTGCGCACATTCGGCGGAGGCGTCACATCCCCATGCAGAGGGAATCAAACCGCGGCGGGTCCACAGGGGAGACGAGCATGAAGCTGCCGCTTATGCGATCGATGGGTGTCCTGGTGATCATGGGCGTGTTGTTGGCCGCGGGACTCTGCGCGACCAACACCAGACAGGCGCCCGAGGCGAAGGACGATGCCACGCCTCCGCTGAGCGAGGAGGCCTCCGCGTCGGCACGCGCCCTGGGCAGCGTGTTCGCCTCCGTCGCCCGCACGGTCAAGCCTTCGGTGGTCAGCGTGCTCTCTGAGAAGGTGCAGAAGCTCCGCGATCAGGAGGTGCCTTTTCCCTTCGGTGATGATTTCTTGCGCCGATTCTTCGGCGACCGTTTCGAAGGGCCTGGTCCCGAGCCCCGCGGAAACCGCGCCCCGCAACGAGGCATGGGCACGGGGATCATCATCGATCGCGCCGGCTACGTGTTGACCAATTACCACGTGGTGCGCGAGGTGGACGAGATCAACATCGTCCTGCCCGACCGGCGCAGCTTCCCGGCCAAGACGGTGGGTACCGATCCCAAGAGCGACGTGGCGGTCATCATGTTCAAGGGCAAGCCGCCCACCAACTTGGTGGTGGCGCACCTGGGGGACTCCGACGCGCCCGAGGTGGGCGAGTTGGTCATGGCCATCGGCGCGCCCTTTGGCCTGACCCAGACCGTGACCGTCGGGATCATCAGCGCCAAGGGGCGCTCGAACGTGGGTATCGCGGACTTCGAGGATTTCCTGCAGACCGACGCTGCCATCAATCCCGGCAATTCGGGCGGGCCGCTGGTCAACATGCGCGGTCAGATCATCGGCCTCAACACCGCCATCGCCACCAGCGTTGGGCAGTTCTCGGGCGTGGGCTTTTCCATCCCCTCCAACATGCTGAAGGCCGAGCTTCCCATCTTGATGAAAGGCGGCAGCATCAGTCGCGGCATGATCGGTGTGGTCATCCAGGACCTGACCCCCGAGCTGGCGCAGAAATTCCGCGTGCCCGCCTCGCCCCAGGGTGGGGCCCCGCAAGGCGTACTGGTCTCCCAGGTGAGCCAAGGCTCGCCCGCCGACAAGGCCGGCATCAGACCGGGCGACGTCATCCTCGGATTCCGCGGAAAGCGCGTGGAGAACATGGGGCAGTTCCGCAACGGCGTGGCGCAGACCGCGCCCGGCACCAAGGTGGACGTCGAGATCCTGCGCGAGGGGAAGAAGCAGACCGTGAACGTCACCGTCGGCAAGCTGCCGAGTGAAGGCTCGGCCGGTGGTCCGGGCGCGAGCCCCTCGACCGGTTTTGGTTTCACCGTCGAGCCTCTCACCCCGGCGCTGGCCAAGCGTTTCGGCTACGAGAACGAGCAGGGCGTCGTGATCGCCCAGGTGGCCGAGGGCAGCGTGGCGGCCCAGGCGGGGTTGCAGCCGGGCGATTTGATCGCTGAGGCCGACCGCCAGAAGGTGACCAGCGTCGCCGATTTGGAGTCGATTCTGGCCAAGACCAAGGCCGAGGATGGCTTGCTGCTGTTGGTGAAGCGCGGAGCCGCCAGCTTGTTCGTGATCCTGCGCCGGCGGTAGTTTAGCTAGCTAGGCTCGAGGTTGTCGGAAAACTGCGGGCCGCCCGGAGGCCGGTCCGCGGTTGCCAGCTCGAGCCCCTTCGGCGACCTCCTGACCGGCACGCCCTGCGCCTGCCTCTGCTCGCTTCGCGATCACTCTCGCGTTGGCGGGCGCGTGAACGCGTTCGGGGTTGGTGGGCGCAAGAAAACGAGGGACGGTTGCTGGGGCACCTACTCTAGCCTGCATGGCCCCCCTCTCAGACCGCCGGTCTTGCCATCGCAAGCAGAACACCAACAACCGTCCCTCTGCCATTCGATGTCCCAGCCGTCCGACCGTTCCGGCTTTCGATGGGTATGATGGAGCCCGCCGGTCGAGGTCCTTCTCGCGCGGCCCCGACCCATGATAAACGCCGTGTCAGTTGTAGGTGGCGGACATGAGCAGGCCCATGGCCATGGAGGTCCAGCGGTCTTCGATCAGGCTCCCCGATGCGTCGTTGTGTGCCCGGTTCCTGGCCCCGCCGAGCATGGCCTGCAAGGCCAGACCGACACCCCAATCGTGAGACACCCACCACTCCTTCCCCACCATCAGGTTGCCCGCGAACCCGACAGTCGTCATGTCGCCAGACTTGTCATGTCCATCGTGGTTGAAGGTCACCTTGTGAATGAGGAGCGACCCCGAGACATAGATGTTGACGGGCATGAAGTAATAGGCCAGGCCCGGTCCGACGCCCTGGATGCTCAGGTTGGTTGAGCTGGCCGTCTGGGTCTCGTTCGCGAATTTCCTTTCGGGGCTGGACATTTCGTGCACGATGGCCTCGCCGAACAAGATGAGGTTGGGTCGAATGGCGGCGCCGATGGCGAGATTGACGGGAATGCTGGTTCCCGAATAGACCAGTTTGTCGTCGTCGAGCGGAATCGATGTCCGTGCGACTCCGCCGCCCAGACCAAAGCGAAGGAAGAAGCCGTCGTGGGTGTGACGGCCGGGCTCCAGGTCCACTGGAAAGTGAGGCCCACTTTCGAACTCTCGAGAGGGACAGAAACGGCAATGGGGAGAGATGAATCCGGGTGGAGGGCAGCTGCGAGAGGGACAGCCTTGGCCATATCCGGGCGGTGGATAGCCAGGCGGTGGATAGCCGGGGCCGTAGCCGGGGGGCGGGTAGTCGAACATGGGCGGAGGATTGCCGGATGGCGGCTGGTCGTCTTCGGCGGAGAGTGGAGCCTGGGGAGGTGCTTCCGCTCCGTAGGGCGAGATCTTGCGCTCCATCTCCTCGGCCGGTCGCGCGGGCTGGGGATCGGGCGCCGCGGTGGCTTCAGCCTCCGGCTTGGCTTTCGGCTTGCTCTCGGAGCTTGCTTCCGGCTGTTTCTTTTCGCTTTCGTCCTTGGCCGGTGCGGCCTTGATGCTCTTGGCGCCTTCACCTTTTGCGGCCACGACCTTTACCGGCTTGGAGGGCGCAGACTCTGCCGCCGCCACGGGTATGACCGAGCCGGCTCCCAGTCCAAGGGCCGCGACGACAAGGCACGATCTCACCAGGCTGGTTTTCATGGCGCGGATATTACCGGAGACGGCGATTCCCCGGTAGCCGCGCCTACGGTACCAGCTTGCCCCGCTCGCTCAGGGCCTTGACGATGCGTTCGTCGTTGCGCGGATCCGCCCCGTGTGCGGGGCTGCGCAGGGTGAAGCCATCAGCCGTGATGTCCTCCACGGTGACAAAGGGACCTGTCGGAGACATGGACGAGAGGCCGGATGTGAAGGTTCCAAGGTAGATGCGCGTCCCGTCCGCGACCACCACGAAGGGCATGTCCAGCGGCCTTCCCAACGTGGTGCGAAGCCAGTCGCCCTTCTTCTGACCGGGATTCAATCCGATCTTGCCGGTGGCCTTCTCCACATAGGCGATGTAGCCGAGATGGAGGAGGGGTAACTTGGCCAACACCAACTCATCCAGCGGTTGGGCGGAGACAACCCCGGCGCGCAACGTGGAGTCCTCCAATAGGAAGATCTGAAAGCGCTGGTCGTGTTGATACGACCCGATGATGACCCTGGGAACGTAGAGCTTCGTCCCGGCCAGTTCCGAGACGGTGTCGGTGACTTCCAGACACAACCCGAATTCCGTCATGCCCACCGACCCGTCCGCACCGAACACGCGCAACTTTCCTTGCGCGATCGAGGTGGACTGTTCGCTGTTCTTGAACACGAGCGCGCGTGCATCCATCGAGGTCGGGCCGCCCACGGCGAACTCGCCCGGCGAGAAGACGTTGATGGAAAGGATGAGCTCGATGGCGACGTCGAAGCCCAGCCAAGGCGTGCTGTGCAGGTTCACGCCATAGCCGTCGCAGCAGCCCATGGCGAGGTTGGACTCGAAATCGGTGACGGCCGGGGTGATGGTCTGGCCCTGATAGGTCAGCTTGGCGGTGCTGCCCTCGCAATAGCCCGTGGCGACGATCCCGCCATCGCCAACACCAGCATCGAGGGGGCGGCTGGTGCCGGTTCTGCCGGCCGACGAAGCGGTTCCACCGCCACGAGAACCCCCTGCCGACGAGATGCTGGTGCTGCCCGCTCCCGCGCCGCTCCCCGCCTGCAGACTCGAGCCACCAGCAAGGCTGCGGCCACCGGTTCCGCTGTTTCCGCCCACGCCCGCGCTGCTGCCTCCCGTCTTGCTTCCGGCCGAGGGCGAGCCAGCGACGGTGTGGGCACCCGCGCCCCCGGTGGACGAGTCGGTCTTGGGACGTGTCTCGCCCCCGTTGGCCACCATGCTTGAACCTGCCGCCCCGCCAGGGGCCTGCGCGCCGGCACCGGCTCCGGTGCTGCTCAGGCCAGCCCCGCCGCCCGTCACGGTCGGGCGTGTCCCGCCCGTACCACGCAACCCCGAAGCTCCTGAGCTGCACCCCCCCAAGAGCAGAAACGAGGCCAGCGAGATCACGAGCGAATGATGTGAACGCATGGCGACTCCTCCTCGATAGACCCGCCGAGCATACTTCGGGTGCGCGGCCCCATGCGTTCGGCAGGCGTCCCGCTTGTGATCGTGGTCACCTCACGGTTTGCTGAGCACCGCGACCAGCTCGGCCGCGATCTGCTTGGCACGCTCCACCTCGCCCTTGGGCAACGAGATGGCGCCTACCGCGGGGTGGCCGCCGCCACCGTAGTGCTCGCACAGCTTGGCGATGTCATGGGTGCGGGGCTGGGGCGGCCATGGGTTCGATCCCACCGAAACCTTCATGCGCTTGCCTGGCGACAGCACCGTCACCGCATAGCGCGCCTGCGGATAATGGTAGTAGACGATGAACTTGTTCACCGAGTTGATGGGCTCGCTGGACAGATCGGTGAAGACCACGCCGTCCTGATAGCGGGCCAGGCGGCGAATCGTCTCGACGTTCTTCTCGTGTTGCGCGAGCAGCTTGGTCAACGGTTCGGCCACGTACGGCGACGCGGCGATCTCGGCCAGCGGCTTGGACACCACGTCGGCGATGAAGCGCTCGGAGAGCGCGCGATCGCGATTGGCCTCGATCCAGGTCATCAGGCGCAGGGCCGGCTCGCGCAGCTCGACCGCTTGGGCCGCCGATTCGAAGAGCGCGCCGTCGATAATCTCGGCCCAGTGCAGCAGCTCTTGCAGCGACGAGATATCGAAGCCGAACTTCTCGGCCACGGTGCGGGCCAGGAAGCGGGTGCAGCTCTTGGCCTCGGGGTCGTAGAACTTGGTTTCGCTCGGGTTGGCGCGGAAGTGGGCTTCGTCGGCCGCGCTCTGAAAAGTCGAAACATGGTGATCGAACCACCAGTGCAGGCGCGCGTCCGAGGTGTAGCGAAAGTCGACGCAGGCGTTGACGTCGCCGTCCAGGCATTCGGGCGGGATGGCAGGTCCGGCCTCCTTGTGGTCCATGGGAGTAAAGCCCACCTCCACCGGGCCCTTGGCCACGCACTCGCGGTAAAAGCGCGCGAAAATGGCGGCCGAGCTGGCCCCGTCGAAACAACTGCCGTGGTGAAGAATACGCAAACGCATGTTCAGAACTTAGGGCCCGAACGCTCGATCGGCAAGCCGCGTCGCCAAGGCGAGCGGGCGGCCCCCCTGTGGGGGCTTCGGGAAGGGCCGAGCACCCCGCCAGCCCTGACGCGGCCACCCCCTGTGGGGCTTCGGGACGGACGGCCCGCCCGGCCGGCCCCCGCGTGCTACGCACGCGCCCTCGCGGCCACGACCTTCAGCGTTCTTTAGGGGATTCAAGGGCCTCGACGGCGGGGCATCTCTCCAGTAGAAACCACGCCATGCCTGAATTCCTTAAGGACATCAAACGTTCCCACGATTGCGGTGCCTTGCGCGCCTCTGACGTGGGCAAGCGCGTGGTCTTGTTCGGCTGGGTCTCCTCCCGGCGCGACCACGGCGGCTGCGCGTTTATCGATCTGCGCGATCGCGGCGGCATCACGCAGGTGGTGTTCGAGCCCGGCCTCAACGCCGAGGCCCACGCCCGCGTGAGCGAGTTGCGCTCCGAGTTCTGCATCGGCGTGTCCGGCATCGTGCGCGACCGCGGCGAGCGCCGCAATCCCAACATGCCCACCGGCGAGGTGGAGGTGCACTGCGATCAGCTCACCATCTTCTCGCGCTCGGACACGCCCCCCTTCGAGATCGCCGACGACACCGCGGCCAACGAGATGGTGCGCCTCAAGTACCGTGCCTTGGACCTGCGCCGGCCGTCGTTGCAGCGCAACTTCCTGCTGCGCTCGCAGATCTACCAGACGGCCCGACGGGTGCTGACCGGCCATCGTTTCCTGGAGATCGAGACCCCCTTCCTGGTCAAGTACACGCCGGGCGGTGCGCGCAACTTCCTGGTGCCGTCACGCCTGAATCCGGGCAGCTTTTACGCCCTGGCCGAATCGCCGCAGCTCTTCAAGCAGCTCTTCATGGTGGCGGGCTTCGACCGCTACTTCCAGATCGTGCGCTGTTTCCGCGACGAGGACTTGCGCCAAGACCGCCAGCCCGAGTTCACCCAGATCGATATGGAGATGAGCTTCGTGGTGGAGGAGGACGTGCAGTCGGTGATGGAGAGCCTGATGGCTGACCTGTGGAAGGATGTGCTGGGCATCGACCTGCCCACGCCTTTCCCGCGCCTTCCTTATGATCAGGCCATGGCGCTTTACGGTTCGGACAAGCCCGACCTGCGTTTCGGCCTGCCCCTGTGCGATGTCACCGAGGTGGTGCGCAAGCACAACGGCGGCAACGTCGAGATGCTGCAGAAGGTGCTCGCCGGCACCGACGGTGCCGTGATTAAGGCGTGGCGCTTGCCCGCCGAGGCCGCGTCCAAGATGGCCAACGCCGAGGTCGATCGCCTGGAGGAGTTCGTCAAGGGACTGGGCGCTCGCGGCCTGGCGCGCGCGCGCATCGGCGCGGGCGGGGTGTGGATGCGCTCGCCCATGAAGACCATGTCCGAGGCCATGCGCCAGGATCTGAACCAGGCGGCCGGCCTACAAGAGGGCGATCTCTTCTTCCTGCAGTTTGGCGCGCGCAAGCTGGTCAACACGGTGCTGGGCGGTTTGCGCCTGCACTTGGCCAACAGGTTGGGCCTGATCCCCAAGGGCAAGTGGAACTTCGCATGGGTGACGGAGTTCCCGCTGCTCGAGCGCGGCGACGACGGCAAGCTGGTGGCCTCGCACCACCCCTTCACCTCGCCCATGGCCGAGGATCTGGACAAGCTGGAGAGCGCGCCCGCCGAGGTGCGTGCCCGTGCCTACGACCTCGTGCTCAATGGCAACGAGATCGCGGGTGGCAGCATCCGCATCCACCAGGGCGACGTGCAGTCGCGCGTGTTCAAGGCCATCGGTCTGACCGAAGAGGACGCCCGCGCCAAGTTCGGCTTCCTGCTCGATGCCTTCCGCCACGGGCCGCCCCCGCACGGTGGAATCGCGGCGGGCCTGGATCGCTTGGCCATGCTTCTGTGCGGCGCCGATTCCTTGCGCGACGTGATCGCCTTCCCCAAGACGCAAAAGGGAACCGATCTGTGCACCGACGCTCCGGCCCAGGTCTCCACCCGGCAGTTGGACGAACTGCACATCGCGCTCACGAAGATCGAGAGCTAGAGCCCCAAGCCATCGGGGTGGCCCGAGGGCGGCGGGGGCAGAGCACCTCCGTCTCCGTTCCTCGTCGCGGCGTGCCGATGAACCTGCTGGGAGGAACGGGGACGGGCCATTGCAGGTACCATTCTGCGCGGTGCCACACCTACAATGTCCTTCATTGTCGTGTGTTTTCAGTACTTTCCAAGTCCCGCAATCCCGACCGATTCAAGGTGGATGCGGGTGCGAACCAGTGTGCGCAGCCTCACCTTCTATCCACTCTCCACCCGGCCATTGATGCGGTGTCGGTGCGAAACCGGCTACGCGGTGTCTGGCGCAACACAGCCACGTTTCCAAGGATATCAGCACGTTAGCCTGTCATACCTGCTGGCACGGGCCGTGCTAACTGTGGCGGCAACCTTCTCGGGAGGAGGCCCCAATGTCCCAAGCCTTGGCATCCATGAACACAGCATCACCAGTAGTTAGCAGGGAGCGCGCCCTGAAGATCCTGTCCAAGTCCCTCTATCGTGATTTGCGTCAGAACGGCTACGAGCCGAAGCAAATCGTGGCCGTGGCCTCCGAGCTGATCAGCTTGGTCACCTCGGACATCAAGGAAGACGCGCAACTCGTCTAGCCCTGCCGGTTTAAGCAGTCATAGCTTGGGGCCCCTTTGGGGCCCCTTTTTTTATCCTGCCCCGTCGCGCTTCGCTCCCCGGAGCCAGAGAACCGAGCTCTCCATCAAAAACCCTAAATGGCCTGGAAACCAGGGGCTATTCCGTGTAAAAGCGGGTCCCTCCTATGGCGGCCAAGAGCATCGCTGATATGGATATCCAAGGCCGGCGGGTGTTCATCCGCGTGGACTTCGATGTCCCTCTCACACCGGCCGGTGGTGTGTCCGATGCTTCGCGCTTGCGCGAGAGCCTGCCGACCATCAAGCACGCGGTTGAGCGAGGCGCCCGCGTTGTGTTGGCCTCCCACCTGGGGCGGCCCAAGGGCAAGCCCAGCCCGGCCTTCTCACTCATGCCGGTGGCGGCCTGTCTGGTCGAGATGCTCGATCGTGATGTGGTGCTCACCGATGAGCCGGTAGGCGACGGGGCCAAGAAAGTGGTGGCCGACTTGCGCGACGGCAGCGTGGCCATGTTGGAGAACCTGCGATTCTCTGCCGGGGAAGAGGCCAATGACGAGGCCTTCGCCCGCGCCCTGGCCAGCTACGCCGACGTCTACATCAATGATGCCCTGTCCACCGTGCACCTGACCCACGCCTCCACGGTCGGGATGGCCCGCTTCGTCTCGTCCAAGGGCGTGGGGCTGGCCTTGGATCGCGAGGTCAAGTTCCTGGGCAAGCTGGCGGGCGAGGTGGAGCGACCTTTTGTCGTGATCGTCGGCGGCAGCAAGTTGTCCGAACGGATCAGCTTTCTGCAGAGCCTGCTCGGGCGGGTCGACACCATCCTGGTCGGCGGCCCCATCGCCAACACCTTCCTCAAGGCGCGCGGCGGCCGTACCGGCATGTCGTTCGTGGAGGGCGACATGCTGGCCTTGGCGCGCGGGTTTCTCACCAAGGCCGAGCAGGCCCGCGTCGACGTGGTCCTGCCCAGCGATCTGATGGTGGCGTCCGGGACCGATGCCCTCTCGGGGCGTATCGTGCCAGCCATGAAGGTTCCTGATGATCTGATGGCCCTGGATATTGGGCCCGACACCGCTCATCGCTTCGCCGAGCGCCTGAACGGGGCCCGCACGGTGTACTGGGACGGTCCCATGGGCGCGTTCGATTCCATGGCTTTTTCCGACGGTACCGTGGCGCTCGCCAAGGCCGTGGCCGCTGCAAGATTCGGCCTGACCGTGGCGGGAGGCCGCGAGGCCGCAAGCGCGCTGGAACGGGCCGGCGTGACAGATCGCATCACACATGTCTCAACCGGTGGCGCTGCGGCGCTCGAATTCATCGCTGGCAAGAAGCTTCCCGGACTTGCCGCATTGGAGTCCTAAGGTAAAAAGGAGCCCTCATGTCTCAAAATCGCGTTCCCCGTCCTCTCTTCTGCGGCAACTGGAAGCTGTGGGGCACTCTGTCCGAATCCGTGGCCCTCGCGACCGGCGTGCGTGACGCCACCGCCGGCGTCAACGGCGTCGACGTGGCCGTGGGCCCTGGCTTCGTTGCGTTGGCCACCGTGGCCGAGAAGCTGAAGGGCAGCGCCGTGGGCGTGTCCGCCCAGGACGGCTACTGGGAGGTCAAGGGTGCCTTCACTGGCGAGGTCGCCATGGCTCAGATCGCGGACGCGGGTGCACGCTACGCCATCATCGGCCACTCGGAGCGCCGCCAGTACTTCGGCGAGACCGACGCCACCGTGGCCCGCAAGGCCAAGGCAGCGCTGTCGTGCGGACTCATCCCCATCATCTGCATCGGCGAGACCCTGGCCGAGCGCGACGCGGGCCAGGCGCTGAGCCGGGTTTCGAGCCAATTGGTGGGATCAACCGCCGGCCTGACCGAGGACGAGATGCTCAAGGTGGTCATCGCCTACGAGCCGGTGTGGGCCATCGGCACGGGCCGCGTCGCGACCCCGGAGCAGGCGCAAGAGGTTCACGCCTGCATTCGTGGCAAGCTGGTCGAGAAGCTGGCGGCCAAGGCTCAGCAGCTTCGCATTCTCTACGGTGGTAGCGTCAAGCCGGACAACGTGGCCAGCTTGATGAAGCAGAAGGATATCGACGGCGCGCTGGTTGGCGGAGCGTCGCTGACTGTGGATTCTTTCGCCAAGCTCGTAAAGGAAGGGGCTTCCGCGTGTACACCATCCTGACCGTACTGCACGTCTTCGTTTGCATCTTCTTGATGTTGGTGGTGCTGCTGCAGGCTGGCCGCGGCGGCGGGGTGGGTATTGCGTTCGGGGGCGGCGGTGGCAGCCAATCAGTCTTCGGATCCTCGGGCGGCGCGAACTTTCTGACCAAGATGACCGCGGTCTGTGCGGTCCTCTTCTTCGCCAATTCGATGGTCCTGGCCTACATGTCCAGCCAGTCGGATTCGCGCCAGTTGCAGAAGATCGCGGAGAAGAAGGCGGCGGAGAAGAAGGCCGAGCTGGCCGCCAACGCCAAGATCGCCGACGAGCTGGCCAAGGCGCGCGAGCAGGCCGAGAAGGCCAAGTCGGTAGCGCCCGATGCTGGAACCGACACGTTGCCGACGGCCACGGCCACAGCTACGGCCACGGCCACCGGCAAGACCACGGGTGCGCTCGAGAAGGGCGCCGCCCCTGAGAAGCTGGTGCCCGCCAAGGTCAAGGTGGCGGTGACCGACAAGGTCGAGACGGCAGAGAAGGCAGTGGCCAAGAAGGCGAAGAAGGTCGTGGCGGAAGGCCAAGCGGCTCCCGAAAAGGCGGTCGCGGAGAAGGAAGCGGTGGAGAAGGCAGAGAAGCCGGCTGCGGCCAAGAAGCCCGCGGAGGAGACCGCTCCGGCGGAGAAGGCCGCGCCAGCCAAGAAGACCGAGGCGCCGGCCGAGGCCACGGAATAGAGGACGCCATGTCGAAGATCCCCTTCGTCAAGGTCGAAGGGCTGGGGAATGACTTCCTCGTCGTCGATCTGCGGCCCGGCCGACCGGCCGCGGGGATG
Organism: uncultured Myxococcales bacterium; assembly: GCA_964535465.1. Classification (GTDB taxonomy): domain Bacteria; phylum Myxococcota_A; class Polyangia; order Fen-1088; family Fen-1088; genus Fen-1137. The sequence goes on along the minus strand of CAZHUY010000116.1, from coordinate 2,547 downwards.
ACCCAGGCCATGGAGCCCGAGGTGGTGCGCGCCCTGTGCGACCGCCACTTCGGGGTCGGGGGGGACGGGGTCTTGGGCATCTTGCCGGGCACCTCGGGCGATGCCCGCATGCGCCTGATCAACGCAGACGGCAGCGAGGCCGAGATGTGCGGCAATGGCATTCGTTGCGTGGCCAAGGTCCTGCACGACATGGATCCCGCGCTCAAGCGTTCACTGCTGCGCATCGATACCGGGGCCGGGCTGCTGAGCTGCAAGATCGACAGCGTCGATGGCAAGGCCGAGACCGTGACCGTGGAGATGGGCCGGCCAGAGCTCGATCCCCCCGCCATTCCCGTGGCGGCGCCTTCGGGCAAGCGGCTGGTCAAGCACCCCCTGCGCATGGGCGAGCGCGAGTTCGTCTTGACCCCGGTGAGCATGGGCAACCCGCACGCCGTGATCTTCGTCGATGATGCGGCGGTGGATTTGCGCGTGTTGGTGGAGACCTTTGGCCGCGGCCTCGAGCACCACGGTTTCTTCCCTCGGCGCACCAACGTGGAATTCGCGCGCGTGCGCAGCGGAGCCGCCGGTACGGAGATCGACATGGTGGTGTGGGAGAGGGGCTGCGGCATCACCTTGGCCTGCGGGACCGGGGCGTGCGCCACCGTGGTGGCCGCCTGCCTGGAAAAGCGGGCCGTGCCCGGTCAGGAGATCTCGGTTCATCTGCCGGGCGGCACACTCTTCATTCGTGTGGCTTCGCCGTCCGAGGCAGGCTCGATGGATTTCCCGGGCGTCTCCATGCGCGGCCCGGCCCGCATCGTCTTCGAGGCGGCGGTGGATCCCCAGCAGATCCGACGACCCGGCTAGCCCCACGACCTCCTGCCGCTGGGCGTGCCGTGGGCTGCGTCCAGCCTGGCCCGTTGATGGCTAGAAGATCTTGCGCACCACCACGGGGGCGCTGGCCGCGTCGCCCAACACGGTTTCCACGACGGATGTGGCCGAGGTGCCGGATTCGCCCAGGGTGAAGGTCGTGCTGTTCGCCTGGCAACTGTACCTTCGGTACATGCCTGCGGCCAAGGCATCGCCAAGGGCCACCACGTTGCACTCCGTGCCTTCCGCCGACGCGGAGGCCTGCCTGGTCAGATTCAGCAGACCGGCGGTCGCGAGGATTTGCACGGTTCCCGCATTGGCCGCCTGGTCGGCGTCCAGAACGATGACCGTGCCTCCGCGTCCGAGGAATGTCGCTAGCGCAGCACTCCAGTCCGCCCCCAACTGGCTCAAGGTCGTATCGCTGGCGGTGGCCTGGGCATAGACGAGGAAGACATCGGCGGAGGGCAACAGCTCCGGAACTTCGGTGCTCGAAGCGGTGGTCTTCGAAACTGAACGACTGGCACCGGCGACCTGATCGATGGCGGCGTCGGCTCCCGCGATGGACTGATCGGTGGCGTCCCCCGTGTAGCGCAGGAGTCGCACAGGGTTCGCCGGCCACAGGAAGACCGCGTTGCCCAGCAGGCGATTCTTGATGGGGCGGCTGAAGCTGTAGTCGTGTCCGATGACGATGACCCGTCCGGTACCCGCCTCTTCGCAGTCGCCATCGCTGCACAGACCACTCGGGCAGGGGTTGAGGCAAGAGCCGCAGTGGTCTGGGTTCGAGGCCGTGTTGACGCAGGAGCGTTCGCACACGGTCTCGTTGGAGGCGCACACCAGGCATGTGCCCGAGTTGCAGACGCCCGATGTGCAGATGTTGACGCAAGAGCCGCAGTTCTCCGGATCGTTCGCCAGATCCACACACTGTTCGCCGCAGTTGGTGAGGTTGTCTTCGCAGACCAGCGGCCCGGTGTCGACGACCAGGGCATCAGGCTCGCTGTCGGCTTGCGCATCGCCGTCGTCGGCATCGCTCTCGGCGGGTCCCAGATCGTCCTCGCTGGCATCCCCGGCATCGTCGGCGTCCACGGCCAGACCGCCAGCTTCGAGGCTGGCAGCGTCGACCCCGGCGTCGCAGTCGGGGCAATTCAGCCCGTCGTCATTCGAGATATCGGCAAGGGGCACGAGATCGCGAGCGACCCATGTGTCGAACTCCGCATCCGGGGAGGACTGCGGGACATCGATCGCCGTGTCGAAGGTCTCGGCATCCATCCCGCTGGTCGGGGGCGCGTCTTCGGTCGGCAGACCAGAGTCCACGTCTCCGTCGGTCGTCTCAGGCCCGACCTCGTCGAGGCCGGGCGTGCCGGAATCAGTCTCGGGCGGGAGAGCCACATCGGCTACCTCGGCATCCACCTGCGACTCGAGGTCGTCGCTGCCATCGGAAACGGGAGCGTCGATGGTATCAGGCCCATCGAGGAGCGCATCCGCCTGGTCGGCGTCCTGGTCCGCGGCACCGTTGCCGGCGTCAGGCAGGGTGCAGGTCCCGCTGACCACGCACTTGTTGCCGCATCGGGAATAGCCCTTGGCGCACTGGGCGCCCACGATGGGGTCGAAGCACGCCGGGAAAGCCAGCAGGGCGCAGAGTCCGAGTAACAACCGTGCCTTCATGGCTGCAGCCCTCCCAGCGAGACCGAGGGGGTGGGAGGC
>CAZHUY010000115.1:0-18632 GCA_964535465.1 uncultured Myxococcales bacterium | reverse complement strand
TCATGCCCGTGAACACCGACGGATTAGCCATTTTCTCAAGCAGTAGTGCTAGGCACGGTAGGCCCGTTCACAGTTCCAGGAATAGCCCGGCAAACGCCGTCACCGAGGGTCGCATCTCGAGCTGGCCTTCGACCTTGAACAACGCAGCACCGGTCTGCAAGCCGAGCTCGAACCCCCAACTCGTGCCCGCGCGAAAAGCCGCGCCGACCTCGAGCCCGATACGACCGCCCAACGAGTAGAGCGTGGGTGTGAGGGTGGTTCGTTCGCGCACGCCGATGAACTCGGCGATCATGCCGCCGGCCAGTTCGAATCTGCGATGGAGGGGCAAGGCAAAGAGCGCGCGCAGCAAGATGCCGGCATCGACCAGCTCGCTCTCGAGCCTGTCGCTGGAGAGGCCAGCGCTCTTGCCCATCTTCAAGGCGCCGCCGAAGCGCGCGCGCCCGGAGGAGAAGAGGACGCCCAGGCTGGCGAACGCGATCAAAGGCGCCTCGCGCAGATAGCTATTGGTTGCTCCAGCCCCCAGGGAGAATCGAGGACCCCGGCGCGGCGGGAGCGCGGGAGGCTCGTGCTCGCCATCCTCCGCCTGGTTGGCGCCTTTGGCGGCTGCCAGGAGATCCACGCGCTCCACCAGGTCGGCCTTGGCCAGCGTCGTCGTCCCTTGCGGCGGCACCACGGCGCGCCCCTCGAAGCTGCGCGTACCCGCCCGCAGCCGCACGCGGTAGCTTCCGCTCGACAGCGCCAGGCGCAGCGGGGCGGTCGTGTCCCGCTTTTCGATCTCGATGATGTCGGTCCCGTTGTCGAGCGTCAGCTCGCCTTCGATCGCACGCTCGAGCAGCAAGGCGCTGAGACTCGACGACAACGTGGTGAGCGCCAGCTGGCCGCGGCCCCGCAGCGCGATGTCAAACGTCGGGTGCTGGGGTCCGCCCAACGTCTCGGTCGTGCGCAACAGAGTTCGCGCATAGGCATAGCGATAGGCCTCTTCCAGGGTGACCACGCCATCGCTTGAGCTGTCCGCCGCCCCACGCAGGCCCGCCACGAAGTAGTGGGTAAAGAACGATCCGCGCAGCTCGTGCGATTCCTGCGAGACCTCATCGGACGTGCTCGACGAGATGAAGACCTGGCCTGCCGTGTGCGGCTGTTCGGGAAATTGCACCGTGACCGTCGGGATCGCTCGACCACCCTTGCTCCGAGCGATTCCTCCCGACCCGCACGCATCGATCACGGCCACGGTCGTGCCCTTGGCCTTGGCGCTGAGCGCGGCGCGCAGCTCGCCGAACCCGAACTCGGTGCCGTTCATCTGCAGGTGCCGCTCGCGCGCGTGACCGGAGTAGTAGAAGAAGAGCAGGTCGCCGTCGCGCAAGCTCTCCTGGGCGCGGCGCAGAACCGCCCGAAGCGCCTCCGCGTCTTGTCCGAGCAACAGATCAACGCGTTCCACACGACCGAGGGAGCGCATCACCGCGGCCACCTGGGTGGCATCGCGCTCGGCGTAGCGCAGGGGCTGATTCTCCTGCCCGCCGAGGTTGTTGCCGACCACGACGGCGAGGCGTGTGACGCCGACGGGGCTGCCCACCACACCCAGAACGGCGAGAGCCGCGTACAGCGCGATCAAGGTTTCTCCTTCTTCAGCAACCAAGTGGTCACCCGCGCGGCAAAGGGCGGCGGCCCGAGGATCAGAGTCTCGTGCCCCTCGGGGTTCATGGCCGCGTAGGAGGTGCGAAGCCACTCGGCGATGCGCTCCGCGGGAAGCGGCGCAGAAGAGGCGACCGCGACAATGCGCTCGCGACCGCTGTAGCCATCGACCTCGACACTCTGGGGGCACGAGGCGTTCGGCGGCAGGCGCACAGGAAGGCTCTGCCTTTTCTCATCATGATCGACGACGATGGCTTGCACACGTCCGGAGGCCTCGAGGGAAAAGATGGACAGGTAGTCTATGGCGACGCGCGTGCGGAAGATGAGCGTGTCCCCCTCTCGCACCGCCTGACCCGCGAAAGGACGCGCCACACCCTCTCGCACAACGGCCATATCGAGCGCCATCGAGGGCGCTCCCTTGATGCCCTCGTTGCCATACCGCTGTTGCCAGGGCAGCAGGATGACCAGCACGAGGACAGCCGCAGCCGATAGGGGCAGGATGGCGTAGCGTAGGCGCGAGCGGGCGCGGTCTGAGGATCGTTTGCTCTCGGCAACAACGGCGCGCAGGCTCTCGAACGTCGGAAAGCGTCTCAGAAACTCCTTCTGTCTCTCTCTGTGCTCATCGACTCTGCGACGCCGTTGGGCATCGTGGGCGAGCAAGCCGCGTTCGGCCTCGCTGAGCGAGCGCTCGCCGAGGGCCGCTGCGTCGATGGCCAGCATGGAGCACGGCACGTTGTCATTGCGCATCGGATTCCTCCTGGCAGGGCTGCCCGGCGCCGCTCAGGGCGCTGATGGCATCCTTGCGGATCTTGGTCATGGCCTTGCGTACCGCGCGTTCAGAGATGCCCATGAGTTCCGCGACCTCCTGCTGGGTCATTTCGTCTAGGTAGAGATGGACGGCGATCTGCAGCGAGCGCGCGCGCAGTCGACCACTGAGCTCTTCGAGAAGCAGGCGGGCTTCGGTCTGCCCTGGCTCCGGGAGCTCTCGCTGCCCCACGCTGAGCAACGCACCCCACCGTTCCAAGAAACCCCGTCTGCGTCTTGCCGAGCGCAGGCGGTCGAGGCAGTGGCGCGTCGCCACGCTGTAGACCCAGGTCGACAGCTTGGCCTGTGCACGAAACGACCCCATGCGGCCGTTCAACAGACCGATGAAGATGTCGTGCGTGGCATCGCGCGCGTCCTGTTCATGGCCCAGCAGACGCAGGCAACGGGTGTAGATGACCGGCGCCACACGCTGGTAGAGCGACTCGGGGTCTTCGACCACTGGGGCTATCTCTCGGGATCCCAAGACGCCAGGTAGTCATCAAAGCTGGGCTCTTCGCCCGCCTTGATGCGCTTGCAGATTTCCGGCAGCTCAGCGATCGGAGTGTAGGTGGCGGCGTAGGCGACGCCCTTCTCGGAACCGCTGATGACCAGGTTGTCCCCCTGGAAGCGGAGGTTCTCGACGATCATCGCGCCTTCACCGTGACCTGCTGGACCCGTCATGACGATTTCGCCGTCCACCTCCAAGAAGGAGAACTCGCCGCTCACCGACTTGCCGTCATTGTGGCAGAGAAATCCGCCGCTGCGGTCCTGGGCGACCTCGAGGAAGCTGGTGTAGCGAACATCTGACTGCCTCTTCCACACACGGGTGGTGAGGGTCAGGGCCTCCGCCTCCGACAGGGCAAAGGCCGTCTCGAGGTCAACGGATTTTCCGTTGACCAGGCTGTCGCCGCAGCCCGCGGCAAGCATGAGCGTCAAACACGTCAGCGACGAAATCGTCTGTCGTGGGAGCACATTTCGCATGGCCGTTTCTCCTGTGTCATGGGGGAACTGGACGACCGGGGCTCGGCGTCTCAGGACTCGCGCCACCGTGTGTCGCGAGTCATCCTATAGGACGCCGCAAGGTCGACAAAGCGGAACCGCAACCGCGCAGAATGTTGTACCTCCAGGGCCGCTCGAAGCCGGAGCACCATCACTGTGTTACCGGCTGCCAATGCATGCCGGCATCCAGCGTTCCCGTCACCGCATCGATCCTGCCCAGCTCCACCAGCTTATCGCCCCGTTCGTGGAAGAGTATGAGCTGCGTGGCATCGGCCTTGAGCACGGCAAGGAAGGCGCCGTCGTCGGACCAGCGGCGATAGCCGGTCGGTCCAGGCACCAGCGATTGGGTCGAGGCGCTGGCCACGTGATAGGCGTAGAGCCTCTCGACCCCGTTCTCGCTCGACCGCCACAGGAGCCAGTCCGAATCGGGCGAGGCCCCGACGTCTCCGGCGTCCCCCGTGAAGCGGACCGGACGCCCACCCCGGGTGATGTTCGGGATGATCCAACCCTCGAAGCGCAGGGGTTGGTCCGTGTGGAGCAAGTACCACAGGTGCTTTCCGTCGGGTGTCCAGTAGATGTTGTCCGGGGTTTCCGGCGCGATCTGCATCGGTCGGCTGGCGCCGTCTGGCCCGAGCTCGACCAGGCAGACTCCGACCGTGCTCGAGCCGCCGCGTTCACGCACAAAGGCCACCCAGTCGCCCGAGGGCGACAGCCGCGCGCTGGAAGGAAATTCGACCATACTCGCCGCGGGCAGGACATCGACCCGCGAGGCATAGGTGGGCCCCAACCATTGGCCATTCTCGGTCGTGAACAACAACCAGGTGGCGTTGGCCCAGGTCACGCTCAAGATCGGCACATCTTGGATCTCGGTGAGCGGACGAATGGACCTATCGGGTGTCGAGGTATCGATGCCGGCAACTTGCCATGCGCTGGACCTGGGATGAGAAATGCCCACGACCCAACGACCGTCCGGCGACCAGGCACAATCCCAACACGAAAACCCGATATTCCCCGTGGCGATGCTGGTGACCGTGGCGGGGCGCGAGCGGAAGTCGACCACCTCCATGGTCCCCACGTTGGTCCTGAGCACGACGCGCTCGCCACCCGGAGCCCACATGGGGGAGGGATTGACCAACTGGACATGGCCGACCAGGCTCAGGTTCTGGACTTCCTGAGAGCCACACCGGATGTCCATCACGCCGATGCCTTTCTGCTCTGGCTTGTGCGCGAGGAGCAGCAAGGAAACGGCCGGCGACCAGTTCACTTCGTACCCGACATCCCGCAACACCGTGAAGGGTCCGGGTTCAGACCCGCTCATGTCGTCCAGGTACACCGGGCCGCCCCACACCCGACGGACGAACCATCTCCCGTCAGGCGAAAACCCTGCACCGCGAATGGCATCGTTGGTTCCCAACGACCTCCGCCCGCCGATCCCCGAGGCCGACACGCGAAACGCCACCGCGTTCTGTGCCTCCCGTCCCGTCTCGTTCAACACCAACCAACGGGCCTCTCGCGCGATGGGAGTCGCGGGCGGGGTCCCGAGGCAGGCGGAGTCGCGCGGCACCTCGCCTCGCGCATCCCGGGCCGACTCCCCGTCCACCACGACCAGGGCATCGGCAGGCGCATCGCGGCCCGCGGACCCATCCGCGTCGGCTCGCGCAGCCCTCTCGTCACCCGGCAGGTTCCCCAGGGCCGTCCGTCCCCCACAGCCGGCCAAGAAGAACACGGCGATAATGTGGAAGCCCAGTAAGCGCACGGCGTTCATTATAGGCTACCCTCGCGTATCCACTGAACCGCAAAACGGCTGGCACCCCCCCGGCTCGCGCGGGGATCGCCCACGGGTCGCCAACGCCAGCGCCTTTCCGTCACGCGCCGGCGCAGGGTGGGCGAGACGGTTGCGGCGGGCGTGTCCCGAGGGGTGTCCCCATTGATTTCTCTCCCGGGCGGGGAACCTTTTGCGAACTGGCTGGTATGACTGGTTGCGGGCCGGCCTACGGCCCATGACCATGGATGACGGCTTTCTCATACGGCAAGTGCTTGGCGGCAACCGCGATGCATTTCGCCTGCTGGTCGTGCGTTACCAGCGACCGCTCTTTCGTTTCTTGGGCGGGTTCGGGCTGGAGCAGGCGGCGGCCGAGGAGCTGGCCCAGGAGACGTTCTTGCGGGCGTTCCGCAACCTGTCCGGGTACGAGGCGAGCAAGGCCAGCTTCTCCTCGTGGCTGTTCACCATCGCCAAGCACCTGGCCATGAACGAAACCGTGAGCAGCCGCCGCCGCGCGCCCCATGTGGAGGCGGGCGAATCGGGTCTACAGAACATGGCGCCCCTCGCGCCCGAGGTGCTACAGGCCGAGGAGAATCGCAGCCGGGTGCGCGCCGCCTTGCAGGCGTTGCCCGAGGCTCTCCGCAGTACCCTGGCGCTCGCCTATCTGCGCGAGCTGTCCCTGGACGAGGTCGCCCAGATCGAGGGCTGCTCGCTGGGGACGGTCAAGTCGCGCATCTTTCGTGGCAAGCAGCAGCTGCGCGCCGCCTTGCTGAAGAACGAGGAATGACCATGCCCACCCTGCCCTGCAATCCGATTCAAGAACGCATCACCCTCGGTGAAGGCCTGACTGAACACGATCAGGCGCACGTCCTCGCCTGCCCGAGCTGCACCCAGGTGGCCCAGATCTGGCTGGCCCTCGACCACCAGATCGCCGAGCAAGTCGACGCAAGGATCAAGGTCCCGGATGGTTTCGCGGATCGCGTGATGTCCGCGCTCGACCTGGCGCCACGGACCGCCGCTTTCGATCGCTGGCTGGCTCGCCGCTCGGTCCAGCTTGTCCTGGCCAACCTGGGGATCGCGGTCGCCTTGGCCAACGTCGTGCGCTTCGTGCTCGGCACCCTGGTGCCCGCCGCCGGCCTGGGAGGTATGCGATGATCAACAGACCACGCCAGCCTCTGGTGGCGCTCTTTGCCGCTCTGGTTCTGCCAGGTCTGGGCCAGATCTACTGTGGCGACGGCCCGCGCGGCTTGGCCTTTCTGCTCGGCTTCGCGCTTTTGCTGCCCGGGGCGGCGTGGTTGGCCGTGTACGGGCCGACGGCGCTGCTCAGCTGGCTCCTGCTGGCCGGCGTCTTGGCCGCGCTCGCCGTCTACGCGGTCTCCGCGGTGGACGCCTATCGCACGGCCCGCCGCCTGCGCGCCAGCTTTGCCCCGGGCCCGTGGAATCGCGGGGTGGTGTACGTCGCCACCTTCCTGCTCGGCTACTTCTTCGTGCTCAGCCCGCTGGCCGACCACACCACCTCGCACCTGCTGCAGACCTTCAAGGTACCCAGCCCAAGCATGATGCCCACCATCATGCCCGGAGCTCGTTTCTTCGCCGACAAACGCGTGGGTCATCCCGGCGGCCCCAAAGTCCGACGGGGCGAGATCGCCGTGTTCGTCTACCCCAACGACCGCACCACCATGTACGTCAAACGCATCATCGGCCTCCCCGGAGATCGCATCGAGATCGATGGCCACGACATCAAGCTCAACGGCGCCAACCTGCGCCAGGAAGAGCTGCACCAGCTGGGCTCGCCCGGCCGCGATCGTCTGCTCGAACAAAACCTGGCCTTCCGGGAATTCCTCGACGGCACGAGCTACGCCGTGCTCTGGCGCAAAGACGCGACGCCCACCCGGCTCAGCCTCACCGTGCCCCACGGCCAGGTCTTCGTGCTGGGCGACAACCGCTCCGCCTCGCAGGACGGGCGCCACTTCGGCACCCTGCCCCTGGCCGACGTGGCCGGCATCGCGCGTCGGATCGTGGGCGCGAACTGACGATCGGGAGGGGCTGGGCGACGATCGCGGCGACGAAGCCTGCACAGCGCAGTGACACGAAAGAGCAGAGATGATAGTCGCTGTCCAAAATGTCGCCGAGCCTGGCACGTGGCCTCGTCCCGTGGATTGCCGTCGCCTCCCTCGGCGGGGCCATGGGCTGTGGGCGTAGCCCGCTGCGGCCCCAACGTGACGTCGCGGATGCCAACCGCGCCGCCGTGGACGCGAGGGCGACTCCCGATCGCGGCCCTGACGCTCCCGATGCGAGCTTCCGAGCGCAGTATGCAGGTCTCGTGCTCGCCACCCGGGCACACGATGCCACCGGCACCAGCCACGCCGTTCGCGCGCTCTTCACGGACAAGCAGCGCCCGGTCATCGGCGGCTGTCCGGAGTGCTGTTGCGGAAGCACCCAGCGCGGGACACCCGTGCCGAAGAAGCCTCCCGATGCCGGCAGAATCACGCTTGCGGCTGACACGACGACGCTCGCCACGCTCGATCCCGCGGTGTTCAAGGGAGCGTCAGGCACCCACTATGGCATGAGCGAAGAGTTGGGCTGGCCCTGGTTCAGCCTGCTGGGCGACTACGCACCGGTCAAGTGCGGGCCATGGGATGCCGGCGACATCCTCCAGGTAATGGCCGCCGGAAACGAAGTCGAGGCATTCAGCGCGAGCCTGCCGACAGGGCCACCCTTGACCGGGGTGGTGCCCTCGCTCGGGTCGTCACCTTTGCTGGTCGATCGCAGCAAGTCCTTCACGATCTCGTGGCGCCCGCAGGATCAGGGCGAAGCCATCGTGCTGCTCCGCATGTCCTTCGTGGGTGGCCTGTGCATTTGCGACGCACCCGACGCAGCAGGGCGGCTGGTCATGGAGGCGAATCTCCTCAACCCCACCTCGAACGATAAGAGCGGCACCATCAAGCTGTCGCGCCTGACCGTCTCCACCGTGGCCAGCAGCAACGCGATCATCGATTTGGTGGGCGCCGAGGTCATCGGGGGGCCCATAACCATCGAATAGCGAGCGGGCCAGGACCGGTGACGCTGCCGCGGCCTACCTGCGAGGATTTTCGTTAGGCCAGATAGGCAACGCCCCCGGAGCCAGGGGCTCGCGGGGGCGTTGAGAGAGAGGAACGGTCTAGTTCTTCTGGGCGTCGTAGAAGATGTTGGCCCAGGTCGCGTAGTTGCACAAGGGCTTGCACAGGTTCACGCCGGTCCAGTCGCCGTCGATGGGCGTGGAAGCCCCGTCCGCATTGGTATCACCCAGCCGGCTGTCATCCTTCAATGACGTGAAGACCGTGCTGGTGGCAGGGGTCAGGGTTCCCAGTTCGGCCACGTCGACACGACCCTTCCACACCTTGACCACCACCCCATCGGCCAGGGTCAGACTGGCGTGATCGCTCACGCTGAGAACCAGCTTGTACACCACGAAGGGAACAGTGACATTGGACCAGACGGTCGCCCCCTTGATGGCGCCATCCGTGAAGATGCCGTTGTACTTGTTGAAAATGGCCGTTCCCGCCTCGGCCGAGTCCGGTTGCGAGCTGAACACGTTGCTGTTGTCCACATTGATCCCGGGGTTGATGACCAGGGGGATGACGTTCCCGTAGAAGGTGTTGCCGGTGAGCTTGCTGGCGGCGCCCGCGTTCCTCATGTTCAGGGCAGCGGCCCGCGAATCCTCCAGGGTTCCACCATCGTTGAAGGCGAAGGTGCAGTTGGTGACGGTCGCGACGGCATCTCGGTCGATGGCCAGGGCCCCGGTGTAGGGCTTCGCGCTGCCGCCATAGGAGAACTGGACGAAGTTGAAGGTCGAGGCGTAGGAAGCCGTGACCGAGGCCCAATCACCCGGCGCGGGCGAGGTGGCGCTGCAATCGTTGTTGGTATCGCCAGCGTGGGCGTCGTCCTTGATCGAGGTGAACACGATGGCACCGGCTGCGGACTTGCCGTCGGCCACGATGGCGCCGTTCGCACCCATCGTAATGGCGGGGCCCTTGGTGAACTTCACCACCACCCCGGGCTCGATGGTCAGGACGGCGTTGAGCACGACGGACTTCTCGACCACATAGACCTTGCCAGCGGTCCAGGTGGTGGGCGTGTTGATGCTGGTAGCTTTCACGATGGGCAGCGAAGGCATGCAGCCCGAGACATCGACAAGGGCATCGTTGGCGGCCGGCGCGTCGATGCGCCACCTACCGGAACGATGGTCGCCACGCTCGCCATCAACGGTGCCCTGGGCAACTACCTCAACGAAAGCTGCAACACGTATGGGACCAGCGGTCCCGATGCCGTTTTCACCTGGACCGCGCCCAGCACGGGGACTTTCCGATTCGACACCGTCGGCAGCACCGTCGACACCGTTCTGGCCGCCTACAAAGGCAAGCCCTCGAAGGGCACGGAGCTCACCTGCAATGGCGATGGCACGAAACCATCCAGCGACGCCTCTCTCGCAGACGGCGCATCGTCCATCCAAGTCAAGGCTGCGGCCGGCGACAAGCTGACTCTGGTCATCGACAGCAAGGCCAACCCCGTGCTCGCGGCCTCATTCCAGCTCAACGTCAGCAGACAGTAGATCCGACGCGCCCTCGCTCAACCAGTCTATGAACCGGCATCATCGGCACCGCCCGAAAACGTTCGGCATGGCCAGAATGTGGCCGCCAGGCTGAGGATGCGAAAGCCTTGCGCGTAGACCGTTGTCTGTGCCCCGTGTGACGGCCTGCCGACCGGGATCGCACTCACAACCTCGGCGCGATTTCATCGAGGTTGGGGCATGCCTCGTCGCCGAGACCGCGAGCACCGAGGCCGGCAGATGGTGGTTCGAGAAGATTTGCCTGCCGCAAGGAATGCGCCTGCACGCGCAGGAAGAGGGGCTTGTAGCGCGCGATTTCTGGAGCGTAACATGCCGTTTGCCGTGTTGTCGGGGGCGGGTCGGAAGGGTTCCGGGCTGCTGTCCCGGCTTCCAAAGAAGGAGGACGTCATGGAGGGAACAAGGAGTGTTGTGTCCGGTGGCTTTTTCCGGACGGCGCGCTTATGCGGGAGGGAGACATGACCCGGTCGCAATCGAGGGTCACGATGGCCGCAGTCGTGCTGGCAGGCACTGCGACCATGGCGCTCGTGGTGTCGCGAGCATCCAGCGAGGACAAGGCCGAGCAGGCCGTTCCGGGCAGGGCATCGGTGAACGCCCTGCAAGGAACCTACGAAAAGTGGTCGGAGGCCTACCGCGCCACCAAACCACCGGGTCCGGTTCTGGCCTTGGCCTACAACCGTGGCCTCTCCACCGAATTCAGCGACGCGCGCGGGATTGCCCAAGTCGATCTGGCCAAGCACACCATCAGCGTGCGCATCGCGGGTCTGGATCCACAGATCGCTGATGTGTGGCTGGTGGACAACCAACCCGGTGAGGGACGCAGTGTATTGCCCGAACCTGGCGACACGATGGTCAAGGTCGGACGCCTGCAGGTCGACAAGGGCAAGGCCTGGCTGGACGCCGAGATCAAGGAACTCGCCAGCATGGTCGTCGACATGGTGGTCGTGACCCGCAACGATCAGGATCCTGGACAAAAAGGCGTGCTCTTCGGGACCACGTCGCTCTTCCAGCGCATCTTCCACTATCCCAAGAGCCAACCCACCGCAGGGTCCAGCCACGAGGGGACCTTGGGCGCCAAGCTCCTCGGCCGAATGATGCCCAGGGCGCACGCACAAGGCCTCACGCCGCCCGGCTACCATGGACTGGATGCGAGACTGATCAACAAGGGCCGCAGCCTGTTCCTGAACGAACGGTTCAGGGGCAACGGGCGCACCTGCGCCACCTGCCATCGTGAGGAAGACAACTTCGCGCTCGGGATCAGGCTCATTGCCAGCCTGCCTGCCAGCGATCCGCTCTTCATCGTCGAGCAGCCAGTCCGTTTCGACGGCACGCCCAATGCGCTCTTCCAAGAATTCCTCTTCGAACGACCGGCGCTGATGCGCAGGCTGGGGCTCATCCTAGAAAACCAGAATGGCTTCCTGAACCCCGAGGGTGGCTTCACCGATCAAGTCCAGATGCGCGCCCCCAGCCATCTGCTGAGCATGCGCACGACTCTCGCCCCGCCGCCCGCGTTTTCGGATGACGGAACCTTGCCAGTCGACCCCGCCGACCTGGTGTTCGCCCAGCGCACGGGCTGGAGCGGCGACGGCTCTCCCACGGGATTCCGTGCGGACTTCTTCGCCGCCAACCATCGCAACCTGACCGGCTCCCTGCGCGACTTCGCGGTGGGAGCCATCGTCCAGCACTTCTCCCGGACCATGCAGCGTTCGGCCTTCAACTACGATTTCCGCTTCCCAACCGAGGAAGAGCTCGATGCCTTGGAGGCATTCCAACTCTCGCTAGGCCGACAGACGGAGCACGAGGATCTCAACACCCTTCAACTCGTCGATCCGGTCGCCGAGCGCGGGCGTCTCAACTTCATGGGGTTCAATGTCCACGACACCACACCCGACGACGGTCGACCGCCCCTCAGCTGCAACTCGTGCCACTTCAACGGCGGCGCCAACACCAACCCGAAGTTCCCCTTCCCATCGGCGATCACACCCAATCACGATCTGGCGGATTTGGCGGCCCATGGCGGCAGCATCCCCAGCCACAATCGTTCCTTTGGACCCGCGATCGAACGCCTGGCCGATCAAGCCGGCGACGTCATCGTGCAGTCAGTGGACGATCCGAGCGTGGCCGGCAACTGCTTCAGCCAAGGCCTGGGTGCCATTCCGCTGCTCCCCACGGATGTACCAGGTGTGCCCAGCCGGGGCTGCAGCGCCAAGCCCTTCGACGATGGCTTCGATCTGGCGTTCGATGACCCGTTCAGGAACTTGCGCATCGCTCGCGATCGCTTCAACGCTCAACCCGTTATCGAGGCCATGGACACCCCGCCGTTCTTCCACGGGCACCAGATCGACACTGTCGAGGGTTCGGTGCTCTTCTTTGCGGCCAACCGCCTCTTGCGCAACGGCGACTTCCTGCCCGCCATCGTGCCGCTCAACGGCTCGCAAGTGATCAACGTGGCCCGTTTCCTGCGGGTCATGGGCGCGGACTTCAATGCTACCTCGGCCATCGTTCTGCTCGACAAGGCCAGGTTGTTCCCCAGCTCGCAAACCAGCACACGGCTAATCAACGTGCGCCTGGCCCAGAAGGAGATCGAAGACGCCCTCGATCTGCTGAGGCCGGTGAATCTGCACATCACCGACGCCGAGCCGCTGTTCAAGGAGGCTCTGCAGATCGTCTCGGCGGCCAGCGCCGTGTTCACCAGCTCGCTGGGTGCGGCCATCAGCGTGCTCAAACGAGCACAGGACGCCATGATCGCGCGCGGGACGCAGCCACCTCCTCCCTTTGACCCGTGCACCTGCAAGCCCGTCAAGTGCACCGATTGCACCTCGCGCATCACCGCCTGCCAGAGCACCCCCGGGTGCATGGACATCGTGAAGTGTGCCTACGACAACGCCTGCTCCTTCCCGCACGAGTCTTGTGTGGGCGGCCAAAGCTGCTTCACCGTCACCGGACACGACCAAGCCACCCCCGCCGGCCAAGCCGCCAACGGCGTGGTGAGCTGCTTGGGCGGTTGCTGAATCCTTCCTCAGCCGAGCGCTTCCTCGGTGGGAGGCGCTCGGCCCGATGATGCGGTCTGCCCCGCATCACGCCAGGAAGGCACACGGGACGGGCTGGACGGAATCCGTGCTTCACATGATGATTCCAGCCAGCCCGCTCCTTATGGTCACAGACTCTTGAGGTACTGGACCAGGTCAGCCTTCTGCTCGGATGTCAGCCCAAGCGTCATGCGGGTGTCATAGCGGTCAACCACGGCTTCCAGGGTCGGGGCGACGCCGTTGTGGAAATAGGGCGGATGCTGCCATAGTCCCCGCAGCGGTGACGTGCGGTATTTCTTGGTGGCCGTGCGCGAGGCATAGCTGGGGACGCCGTTCGGCTCCGGCTCACTCACCACTTCACTCGGGTCGTGCAACCTCTCGTTCGCATCGGTGAAGGCGGGGCCGCTGTGGCAACTTGCACATTTCGCGGGGCCAGCGAACACCGCTTGTCCACGCGCCGCCGCCGCGGCGTCGAAGCTGCCCGCGGGAGGTGGTGGCGCGGGAATGCTGATCTGGTACTGCTCCAAGGCCGGCAACTTCGCGCTGATGAGGTCATCGGTCCCGTTGGTCACGTCCACGTTGATCCGGGAATCTTTGAACCTTCCGTGACCGCCCATCTGGGTGATGCCTACGTAGCGGTTCCAGTACTGAAGCGAGTCTCCGTCGCCGGTAAAGGTGATCCTTTCGATGCCCAGCAACCCGTAGGCGGGCGGGATGACCAGGGGTCCGTTGATGCCGTCCTGGTTGAAGCGAGGATCGTACCGGCCGGGGCCCCACGATTGGTACACCGCCTTGGCTGCCTCGGGCACGGCGGGCGACAGCGCGATGATGGCGCCCGGGTTGAGATCCCGGTTGGGCCAGCCGTCCAGGCGCTTGCCGATACCCGGTGCGAACGAGTTGTCGACGGTCGAGTGGCACAGGGCACAGGTGGTCCCCAGGCTGACCAGCGTGTCCGTCCCACTCGAGCTGTCGACCGTCCCCTTGAGCCCGACCACGGCATTGAGCTTGAGCAAGGCCACGGTGGTGGCAGGACTGGTCAGGCTGATCGACCCGTCCTGAATGCCCTGCACCACCTCCAGGGGAAGCGCGTCGGCGTCTACCTTCAGGCCGACCTTGAGCGCTGTGGTGGGATCAACCGCGGTCGCCACCACGGTGTGCATCTGCAACGTTCCCGTCCAGAAGGTCTCGTCGCCAAAGGTATCGAAGCGAAAGATGGACTGGCCTTGCGCTGCTTGCGCCTGATCCACGGTGCTTGGTGTCTTGGAGTCATTGTTGTTGAATGCGGTATCTTCGTCAGCGTCACAACCCGCCAGCAGCACGGTTGACAACAAGACCATCGCCGCTCTGCCCCCGTATCCCCCAAACCTCGATCCTGTCATTTTCGTTCTCCTTCTCTGCGTTGTCGGGTGCGGCCCGGGACAGACTCCCGAGAATGCCGATCCCGATACTGATCTGAGTCCCCGATGCTCACCAACGTGACGGACGACGCACGGCTCAAGCCTGTGCGGGTCTGTACGCTTCTTTTTCGCCAGGGCGGCGAGGGGTCACTCGCGCACAATGCGCGGGAGCCATGTGAAAGGGCGCGGGCCGTGATGGATGGTGCCGGAAGATTCTGGAAGCACGCACGAGAGACGCCCCAGGGCCCTGGCGCGAAAACGATTCGGCCAATGCACTCTTTGAACCTCAGTCCGCGTCGTGCACGTGAAAATGGGCGTGTTCGGTGCCGTCGTGTACGTGGTGGTGACGGTGGGCCAGGCCGCTCTTGATCAGAAGCTCGTCATTTTGCAGCAGGCCCGAGGGCGGGCCGTCGTAGAGCAGCCCCGCTTGACCAGGCGCCAGGAGGAGCACGCGTTGGCCTAGCTCCTCCACGATGCTCAGATTGTGGGTGGACGCGATCACCGTCAGGTCGGGACGCTCGTTGAGAAAGTCCACCAACTGCGCTGCCGAGGCCGGGTCCAAGCTGGCGGTGGGCTCGTCGAGCAGCAACACCTTGGGCTCGATGGCCAGCATGGCGGCCAAGGCCACACGCTTCTTCTCGCCGCCGGATAGCTCGAAGGGCGGCCGGTCCATCCAGTCGCTCGCACCGAACACCTTGGCCCAGTGGGCAGCCCGCGAGCTCGCATCCGCCATGCCCAGTTGCCGCGGGCCAAAGGCGATCTCGTCCTTGACCGTCGGGTTGAACAGCATGGCGTCCACGTTCTGAAACAGAAAGGCCACCTCGCCGCGAAACCGCCGACGGAAGCTCGCGTCTTCCAGGGCCGCCCGATCCAGGGTGCGGCCATCGTAGCTCACCCGGCCCGCATCGGCCCACAGCAAGCCGTCCAGCAACTTCAGCAAGGTGGTCTTGCCACAGCCGTTGACCCCCAGGATCACCACGCGCTCGCCCGGATGGATGTGCAGCGACAGCTCGCGCAGGATCGATCGCGGCCCGAGATTCAGCACAACATGCTCCAATGAAAACGGCATGACTAGAACCCCCTTGAACGCATGGCATCGGTGATGTCGCGCGCGTTTCTGTGGGCCAGGGTAAACAGCGAGGCGGTGATGCCGCCCGCGCCGCGAAGCGTGTCCATGGCACCCGGACGTCGCGGCAGACGACTGCGCAGCCCCAGCCATGACTCGGTGACCAGCAAGCGCAAGGCATGTACCTGCGCGAGAATGATGACCAACAAACGGGTCAGCGTGGGCCAGGGGGCCAGGGCGGCCAACAGATCGACCCGCGCCAGAACCGCAAACGAGGTGAACGCGATCAAGGTGGTGCGCAAGCCCAGGGCCGCATAGGCGCGTCCATTCGGCGTCTGCTGAAGGACCAGGCTGGTCCACGCCCACGAGGCACCGATGATGAGAAGCGTGATCGGCACCGCCGAGAACAAGGTTCGCCGAGCCGCCCGCCCGGCCTGCCGCCAGAACAGGAGCGCCATGGCCAACAAGAGCCCCCCCAGCCACCACACGTCGGTGATGGCGGAGAACCCGAAACAGGCGGCGAACCAGGCCGTCAGCAGCATGCGATGGCGCTTCACAATCGCTCTTTGCCTCGCACCCGTTCTAGCAGACGCATGGCAAGCACGGTGTACAGGCCTTCGAGAATCCCGCTCACGGTCAGGCTGGGCAGCATCATCGCGCCCAACAGCACCGGCAAGGGCGTGGGCAACAGCGTGGGCGCCAGCTGGTGCTGTACCCCCAAGATGGCCGCCAGGACCAGCGATGACACCTGCATGCCCAGGTAGGCCGCCAGAAAGGCCGCTGCAGAGACAGAGACGCGCCGCAATCCGCGAAACACCAGCCAGGCCACCAGCGGGCCCGACAGCCCCATGGCCAGGGCATTCACCCCGAGCACGGTGATGCCGCCCGCGCCAAAGAACAACGCCTGCACCAGCAAGACCAACGACTCGCACACGAACGCCACCAGCGGTCCCTGGTGCAGAGCCAGCAGCGTGGCCCCGATCAGGTGGGTCGAAGTCCCGCCAGGAACCGGAATCATGATCGTCTGCAACACGAACGCCACCGCGGTCAGGGCGCCGACCGCTGGCAAGGATTCCATGCGGGTAGGACCGAAGTGCTTACGGCTAGCCCACGCCCACAGCGGCGCCGCGACGGCGTAGGCCGGCACGGTGATGGTGGGCGAGAGGAACCCGTCAGGGATGTGCATGGGCTAAAGAGGTGCGGCTGCGCTCAAAGAGAGGAAGACGCGGACGTTCTCCAGACCTTCCGATCCTTGCTGTTGCGATGACTCGTTCAAAGAGCTCAAGACCGCGCGCCTCGCCCCCAGGGCGAGGGTGACGCGCCCGAGGGACAAACGTGCGCCCAGGCCGCCGTAGAGGATGGTCCCACCCGAGCCGGTGAGTCCCTCCAGGCCCTCGCCCGTATCTTCTCTGTCGCGCTGCAGGTTCAGGCCACCCAACTCGGCGACCCCGTCCAGACGCACCTTGCCCCGAGCGTAGATGCGGTACACGCCGGCCAGGTTCAGGCGCGTCTCCGCACCAAAGCGATAGCGGATGAAGCTGTAGTCGTGGGCAAAGAAGCGCTGGTGGTTCACCTCGACCAGAGCGGTGAAGTCGGTGGCGAGCTGCTTGAGCACCGACAGGCCCATGGCAGGGCTGGGCTTGCCGAAACCAGTTTGCATGTCCGGAGCGAAACGTTTGCCCTGGCCATCGTTCTTCTCGGTGGGTCCCACCGGCAGGGTGCACGAGGCCCACAGCAAGAAGTGCCAATCGGCCAGCTCGTCCAGGCTCTCTTTCTGCGGGATCAAACGCAAGCCCTCGTCCCACTTCCAGCCGAACGACAGCATGAGGTTGGTATCGCCCAAGCCCGGGTTGCTGCCCACCCCACCGTCGGCGGATTTCACGTTGAAGGGCTGAAAAACGTAGGCCGACAGCCAGGGCGTGATGCCGAAGCCCAAAGCCACCGTGTTGAATGAAGAGAAATCCTTCTGCTGGGAAAAGTCGGCGCGGTCGCGCGACTGGAAGGACACGAATTCGCTCTTCACCATGGCGAAGGCCATGTACCGGGGCAGCGGCAAAGCCGCGGTGGTCTCCAACGCCACGCCCGGGCCCTCGGGCTCGGACAGACCCACGGCCGCCACGCCATGGTGGGCGTGAGCCGGAAACGCGACCAGGCTCAAGGCCAGGCCAAGAAGGGACGCGATTCGTTTCACTTCTTAGAGGGCCTTCTTCGATAAACGAGTAGCAGGACGACGAAGATCGCGGCAATGGCACTGGCGCCGATGATAGGCCGCAGGGCAAAGGCCCAGGATGAAACCACCACACTCTTGCCCTCGAACTGGGCCGCCCCTGCCGCCGGCACATCCACTTTCACGTCCAGCCCGTGCCCGCTGTCATCGGTCACCACGACCCGCCACGCCCCCGGAACGTCCGGCATGAACGCGACGTACCCCGAACGATCCGTGCGGCCCTTCTGGTAGGGAATGCGCACGTCCGCCGGGCCAAAGACCTGAACCTCGCGGTAGGCTGCGACCTCGCCATCGGCGAAATACACCTTCACCGCCACCGCCTTGCCGCGCTCCACGGTATGCAGGACTTCGTGGGCCTGCGCCACGGACGCGCAGGCCAGCAGCATCGACACGACCACGCACGCGCCCCTGGTCACCGCGCCACCTCGAAGGTCATGCTGGCCTCATAGACCTCGCTGTCCGCCTCCACCGACTTCACCGGTCGACGGAAGCTGGCACTCACCGATTCCACCTCTTGCGCGCGGATCTTGACCCGCACCTCGCCACGATCGTCCGTCTCGCCCAGCGGCTTGTGATTGATGGCCAGGATCGCGCCCGACAGGGGTTTGCCCGCCAGCAAGACACGAAAGCTCGCCTTGTCGCCGCTCTTCACCTTGGCCAAATCCCCCACCGGCACGATCTCGAATTCATCGCCGAGAGGCTGGCCGGCCAGGGGCGAACGCACGTCGATCCACTTGGCGAACTGGCGCGAGCGCCACGCTTTGACGGCGTCGGGAACCTGGTTGCGCGGCAGGTTCTTTTCCCCGTCCGGGGTCAGCGACCAGAAACCGCCATCGAGAAATGTGGATACCACGGCGCAGGTCCCCGCGATGCTCATTTGCTTGGGCTCGCGCTTGGCGTTCGCCACCAGGTCGCGCGCGGCCCCCTTGCCCGGCCGGCACACGAACGTCTTGACCTTCGCTCCCGGCAAAACCAGGGCCTCACCCCCGCGGTGCCCATAGCGCAATACGAAGGCGCCGCCCTCCCGCTCGACCCACAGATCGTTGGCCAAGGCCGCACCTTCCCACGCCAAGAGGTCGGAAATCACGGTGACAAAGAGCAGGACTCTCGGGG
>CAZHUY010000114.1:0-19111 GCA_964535465.1 uncultured Myxococcales bacterium | reverse complement strand
TTCGCGCGCGCGGCTGGTGACCGAGGTGCGCAAGCAGTGCGAGCAGGCAGGCATCGGCTGGGCCATCTGGGAGGATCGGTCCAACATGAAGCTCTTCGACTCCGAGGCCGGGACCTGGGTCACGCAGATCGTCGACGCCCTGTTGCCCTGACGGCGAGCCCGGTCATTTCGGGTCGGCGCTGCGGTAATCGTCCATGGGGCGATGGCGCCAGCGCGGAACGTTCTTGCGAAAGGCGAGCAGACCGATGAGGTGACTTCCGACCGGAATGGTCACGATCTGGAAGAAGATCGCCAGGACTATCTTCAAGGTCGTCTGCTCTTCGCCCTGATGCACCCACAGGCCGAGCAGGAGCAGGAAGATGCCGAGCGTGAGGGCCTTGGTCACCGCGTGCGAACGACACAAGACGTCGGGCAGGCGTAGCACACCGACGGCCGAGATGAGGATCAGGAGGGATCCGCACAGGACCAGGATGGAGGTGATGATGTCAGTCATCGTGGTCCTTGGGTTGGGGTTGTGACGTGTCCGAGGAGGGCGAAGGCGCCTGCTCCTCCAGCTCTTGCGTGCGGCTCAGGTGGTGGACGAAGGCGACCGTGCCGCAGAAACCCAGCAGGGTGTAGACGAGGATCAGTTCCAGATACATCGCGGTCTTCCACTGAATCGCCAACAGCACGATCATTCCCACCGCCGAGGTGGCGATGAGGTCGAAGGCCATGATGCGGTCGATGGCCGTGGGCCCGAGGAACAGGCGCAAGAGGCCGCACGAGACAGAAAGCGTCAGGATGACGAAGGCTATGGTGAGCACCGTCGCCATCATCGGGTGAAGCTCAGGATGCCGCGCTTGATCACGCGGTCGATGTGGGCGCGCACCGCCGCGGGGTCATCCACGTCGAGCGTGTGCAGCACCAGGGTTTGAAAGTCCTCGAGCACCCGGACGGTCGTCGAGCCGGGCGTGAGCGATATGCAGTGAGACACCAAGAGAACCTCGAAGGGGGTCAGCCCGGAGACGTTGTAGGTGATGAAGTTCGGGCGCAGCGATTGGTTCGAGCGAAACAAGATGGTCCCCACCACCTTGCCGTTGGAGGCGATGAACTCCCAGGCGAAGACGAGCAGGAAGCGGAACAGCGCGAAGACCCTGCGCGTGTAGCTGGAGCTGCCCAGAACGCGATGAAAGACAGCCAACAGCGCGAATCCGAGCAGGAAGCCGAGCGCGAACACCCCCGCCGTCCGTTGGGAGCTCAGGAGCAGCCACACCACGGCGAGCAGGAGGTTCAGAATCAGGGGCTTCATGGGGGCGAGCCTCCGCCTGTCTTGCCCAGATAGCCGAGCACCGCTTGGGCGTAGGCGCGCTGGTCAAGGGCTTGTTCGGCCGCGCGCCGCGAGAGCCGCATGAACGCCTCCGCGCCCAGGCCGATGGTCAGGGAAACGCAGGTGAGCGCCGCGACCACCGCGGTCATGGCACGCCAGCGCCGTCCCGCGCGGGCCACGGGGGCGTGCGAGGCGCGCCAGAAGGCCCCGTTCCATATCTTCAGCATGCTGAACAAGGTCAGTATGCTGGCGACGAGAGACGCCGCCACCAGCCCGTACTGGCGCTGCTCGACGCCCACCACCACGATGAGGTACTTGCCCCAGAAGCCGCTCAGGGGCGGCAGGCCCGACAAGGACAGGGCTTGAAACAGGAAGAGCACGCCCAGCCAGGGGGTGTGTTTCCAGAGATTTCCGGTCCGGTCGAGGTCGTCCGTGCCGTTGAGTCGCGCCACCACGCCCCCGATCAAGAAGAGCGATGCCTTCACCACGATGTGATGGACCACGTAGAACACGCACGCGGCCAGCGACAGCGGCGTGAAGAATCCGATGGCCAGCACCATGAAACCGATCTGGCTCAAGATGTGAAACGACAGGATGCCGCGGATGAAGTTGCGCGAGACGGCCCCGAGCACCGCGACGATCATGGTCACGCCCGCCATCCAGGTCAGCAGGGTGTGCGCGAAGGACAGATCGTGGGGCAGCGCCGTGGCGAAGATGCGCAATAGAACGTACACGCCCACCTTGGTCAGCATGCCGGCGAAGAGCGCCGCGGTGGGGTTGGGGGCGGTGGGATAGCTGTTGGGCAACCAGTAGTAGAGGGGGAAGAGGCCCGCCTTGATGCCGAAGACCACGATGAACAACAGGGCCAGCAGGGGGACGCGAAAATCATCGCCGAGCTGCGTGGCCCGCATGGCGATCTCGGCGAGGTTCAGGGTGCCAAAGGTCACGTAGGACAGTCCGCAGGTGCATAGAAAGATGGCGCTGCCGAACAGGTTGATGGCCACGTAGGGAAAGGCGTGCTTGATGTCCCAGTCGTCCGCCTCGACGGTGAGCAAGGCGTACGAGGCGATGAGCATCACCTCGAAGGCCACGAACAGGTTGAACAGATCGCCCGTGCAGAAGGAGAGATTGACCCCCATGACCAGGAACTGGGTCAAGGGCGCGCGCAGGGGGTGTTCAATCCGCAGCGGCATCTCCGCGAAGCCGTAGAGCACCGTGGCCAGCGCCATCAAGGTGGAGAGCGACAGCATGATGGCCGACAGCAGATCGACCACCAACACGATGCCCAGCTTGGCCGGCCACGCGCCCATGCCGAGGACCAGGGCTGGGCCAGCATAGGTCTTGGCGATCAGCCAACCCGCCACCGCCAGTTGCCCTGCGGCCGATGCGGCCAGCAGCGCGTGGCGAGCGAAGCTGGGCCGTCCCCACAGCAGCGTGACCACGGCGGTGAGGAGCGGCAGCAGGACGGGGACGGCGGGCCAGTTCATTTCGGGCTCGGCTCCTCGGCGGTGTCTCGCTCCTCGTAGAGCTCGGCCGCGTTGGTGGTCTTTTGGTCCAGGAAGAGGCGGTAGAGCAGGAACACCAGGAAGGCCGCCATGCCAAAGCCGATGACGATGGCGGTGAGGATGAGCGCCTGTGGCAGGGGGTCCACCATCGGGACGTTCGTGCCGAGCACCACCGGGGCTGTCTTGCCGTCGGGGCGGCCCGACATGGCGAGCACGACCAGGTTGGCGGCGTGGGAGAGGACCAGAAAGCCGAAGAGATTCGTCACGAAGCTACGTTGCAGCAGCAGATAGGTGGCGACGGTGAAGAACACGCCGATGAGAAGGGTGATCTCAGGTTGCATGGATCTTGCCGGAGGAAGGGCCCGTTTCGGCCGCCGGGAGGGCATCGCCCTCGATGGGCTTTTCGACCGACGAGCTGTAGCGAGCGACCTGGTCGGCCGGGAACGCGGGGAGGTGTTGCGTGGCGCGGCCGAGGACAAAGATGATCTTGCAGGCGATTCCCACGACGATCAGGAAGACGCCCACGTCGAAGAGCAGCGGCGTGCCCACGTTCAGCTCGCCGACCAATGGCACATCGGAGAGGTGCAGGTGAAAGTGCTCGAGGAAGGCGCGCCGGAACAGGAGGGGGGCGAGGCCGGTCAGGGTCGCCAAGACCAACCCCACGGCCGCCACCCGCATCGGATCGACGCGGAACAGGCGGTCGAGCTGCTCCAGACCGATGGCCAAGCTCAAGAGAATGAATGAGATGGCCGTGGCCAGGCCCGCGATGAAGCCCCCACCGGGTCGGTCATGACCCCGCAGCAACAAATAGAGCGCCAGCGCATTCACCAAGAAGAACAGGAAGCGGACGGCTTCGTTGAAGATATGGGACTTCGGGGCGGTCATGGTCGCCTCTCTCCCGTACCGAAACCGGGCGGGCCGAACGGGCCCTGGCGGTATTCCTCCGGCGTGCGCTTGTAGCGCATGAGCAAGCCGAGACAGCCGAGCGTGGCGATCACCAGCACGCTGATCTCGCCGAGCGTGTCGAAGCCACGGAAGTCCACCAGGATGGTGTTCACGGCGTTGCTGCCCTTGGCCAGATTGATGGTGCTCTCGAGGTGGTGGAGGCCAATCGGGTCGGGGTGGCGCTTGGCCGTCACCACCGACACCAGCGCCGTCATCAGGGTGCCCACGCCCAGCGCCAGCAGCACGTGAAGCGCGCGCCGCAACCTCGTCGGTTTACGGCGCTCCTCGCCCTCCTGGGCCGCACGCGAGAAGCGCGCCAGCAACAGCAGCACCAGGATGAGCGTGACCGTCTCCACCAGGATTTGGGTGAGGGCCAGATCGGGTGCTTGGTACAGGACGAAGAAGAAACAAATGAGAAAGCCGGCGGCCGACAGGGAGATGAGCTGCGCCGTCCAGCGCCGCAGCAGCAGCACACCCAGGACGGACAAGGCGATGAGGACGGCGGTCGACATGCGCAGCGGTTCGATGGGCCCCCAGGACGGGCTCAACCCAGAGGGCAGGGCGCCGAGGTTCGCCAGCAACGCCCCGCCAGCCAGCAGCGCGAAGAAGGTGATGATGATGGGTAGGTAATCCGTGGGCTGGTCGGAACGCAGGACGCGGGTCAGGGTCTTGGCGAACTTCGAGAACGCCTCGATGCCCGCCTCGAAGGCCAGGTCGAGACGCAGCCAGCGCGGGATGTGCCAGCGCCAGTGGGTCTTCTCGCCCCACCAGAAGAAGGCAAGACCGAGCCCGATCACGGTGGCGCTGATGGCGAGCTCGGGGGTGAAGCCATGCCAGAGCGCGAGGTGCTGCGGTCGACGTAGACCCCGGACGGCCAGCTTGGCAAACACCCCGTCGAGCATCCCGGGGAACAGCCCGAAGACCAGCGCGCCAGCCGCCAGCAGCGCGGGCGGCACCTGCATGGCCAGCGAGGGCGCGTGAAAGTGATGGCGCACGGGTTCCGGCATCGGGCCCAGGAAGACCTTGGCGAACAGCCGCGCCGAAAAGGCCACCTGGGCCAGCGAAGCCACCAACGCGCACGCGGCCGCATAGACGCCGAAGGCTCCGTGTGTCCGCATGGCCTCGAGGAGATCCTTGAGCATCGCTTCCTTGCTCACGAAGCCGGTGGTGCCAGGCAGACCGGCCATGCTGGCTGCCGCGATGAGCGTGATGAGGCCGAGGAAGGGCAGGCGCCGCCACAGTCCGCCCAACGCACGAATGTCGCGCACGCCGGATGCGTGGGCCACCACCCCGACGATCATGAACAGGCCGCCCTTGTACAGGACGTGGTTGAGGATGTGCAGGTGGTCGTGGGTGACACCCTGGGCTGGTCCCAGGCCGTAGTACCCGATGAGAAAGCCAAGCTGGCCCACGGTGGAATAGGCGAGGATGGCCTTGAGATCGTGTGACAGCAGGGCGAGCAGGGCGCCCAACACCATGGTGGCGAAGCCGATGGTGACGAGCAGCGGGAGCCACCCGTCATGCCCGACGAAGAGCGGGTAGATGCGCGCCACCAGAAACACGCCCAGCTTCACCATGGTGGCCGAGTGCAGGTAGGCGCTGACCGGCGTGGGAGCGGCCATGGCACTGGGCAGCCAGAAGTGAAAAGGGAACTGCGCCGACTTGCCGAACGCACCCACGAACAACAACACCATGGCCAGCGTGAGGGCGCGGGGCTGTTGGGCCCAGGGCAGATCACGCGCGAGCAATTCGGAGACGGTCGCGGTCCCGGCAGCCTGCTGCAAAACCACGGCGCCCGCGAAGAGGAGCAGACCGGTGCCGCTGGTGACCAGAAAGGCCTGGCGCGCCCCGGTGCGCGAGCCTTCCTCTTCGTGCAGGAAGCCGATGAGCAGAAACGACGAGAGGCTGGTGAGCTCCCAAAAGACGAAGAGCAGGATCAAGTGATTGGCGAAGACCGTTCCGAGCATCGAGCTCATGAACAGCACCAGGTAACAGTAGAAGCGGCCGAGCTGTTTGCTGTCGCGTGCGAAATAGAAGATGGCGTAGAGGAAGATCAGACAACCCATCCCGCTGACGATGAGTCCGAACAGGATGGAGAGGCCGTCCACCAAGAACGAGAGGTTCAACCCCAGCGACGGTATCCACGGCCACTCGATGACGGTGCGGTCCGCCAGGTCGACGGAACCGGCCAGCCCCAGCAGGGCCGCGGTGGAGATCAGGGGAAACACCAGGGCCAGCCACCCGACCCTGGGACCGAGTCGGCGTCCGGCGAACGCGACCAGAGGACTGCCGAGGAACGGCAATCCGAGTGCAAAGAGGAGGAGGATGTGAAGTGATCTCATGTCCCACTGGCTCGGAGAAACGGCCACACCGCATTTGGTTGAGAAGAGGATCCCTAGCAACTACTCTCGCTCCGAGCCACCGAAAGCGCCTCGGCCACCGTCACAGGCTCTGCCGAGGCGGCGGATGCCGAAGCGGCGGCGTAACCCTACGCTCGCGGTTTGCGCAGAATCCGCGCCGTGCTTTCCCGGTACCTCGACGGTGCGGTCGCGTGTCCGCGAATGCTGGTTACGGCTCGATGACCTGCGACGGGCACAGCCGGCCGGTGCTGGCCAGGACCGCGCTGGGGGCCTGCTTGCGCTTGAAAAGCAGGTCGCGCCCGCGGCCCGGGTGAGGCGCGGAGAAGGCGATGAAGTCGCCGACCAGCGGTCCTGTCTGAACCGACAAACGCTGGTCGAAACCGCCGTCTCCGCGCCCGAGCAGGATGGTCACGGTTCCACCTTCCGGGCTGGGAAAGGCCAGGTCCAGGTGACCGTCCAGGTCGACGTCGATGGCCAGCACGCTGGTGGCATCGCTGGCGGGGTAGCTGACCGTCGACCGGCCCGCGTCGGCGCCGCCCAGGGTGATCTCGACAGCCGACAGGGTGGCGTTCAGCTTGATGGCATCGTCGACGCCGTCCTCGTTCAGGTCGGCCCGCACCAGATCGGATCGGCTCCACACCACGTCAGCGGGCTGCTCTTCAACAGGAATGCGAGCCCCAGGAAAGTCCCCCTCCCTGCCTTTGAACGTCAACAGGGACTTGAACCCGGTGACGTGCATGAACAGATCGGCGTGCCCGTCCTTGTCGACATCGTCGACGAACAGGGTGGAGCTGTAGGGATAGGAATAGCGCTGAGGCGGGCCGAAGCTTCCGTCGGCCTTGCCGTACGAGATCTTCAACTCGTTGTCCGCGACGCTCCTGATGAAATCCAAGCGCCCATCTTTGTCCAGATCGACGAACACGGCCCCGTAGACCAGGGAGTCGGTCTCCACGGGTCGTGGATCCACCAGATGGCCATCCTTGGTCCCGCGCACCAGCACCGCTCCACCCGCGGTGCGGACCAGCAGCTCTGGGATGCCGTCCCCGTCCGTGTCAGCCGCGGCCCTGGGCATGTGCCTATCGGGCACCGTGCTGGCCACGGGAGGCGCCAACTCACCATGACCCGAGCCCAGATAGACTTGCAGCTCGCCATCGGCCGACGAAGCCACGACCAAGTCCTTCTTTCCGTCCCCGTTCAGGTCGGCCAGCAAGGGGAAGTACAGATTGTCGGGAAAGGCGGTTGTGTTGGCCGCGAGCAAGCTGCCGTCGGCCTGGCCAAGCCATACGGAAATACGCTTCTCCTCCAACACCACGATGTCGGAGCGACCGTCCCCGTTCATGTCGTCCACCGACCAGCCCACGACCGAAGTGAGCGTGGTCAGTCCGGCCGTGCCTGCGCGCTGGAATCCGCCCTTGGTGTCCGAAGTGCAGAGAAGAAAGCGCTTCACGGAGATGCTGTCGGGGGATTCGGCATGGAGGGCCACCAGCAGGTCGAGTCGTCCGTCCCCATCGAAATCGCCCAGACTCACGCGACCGCTTCGCTCCGTGGGGTCCAGGGAGGGCAGCAGCCCCTTCCAGGATTCCCATCGTCCGTCTCGCTGGCCGCGCCACAAAGCAAAGGCCCCGCGCGCGGACGAGACCGCGTCGAGCGTGCCATCGCCATCGAGATCGCCCATGGCCAACCAGGAGGAGACGGCGTTCGGCAGCGCCAGGACTTGGGGCACATCCCAGGCCAGCGTCGCTCGACAGGTGGAAACACAGGTGGCGTCCCGACACATGTGCCCGGCTCCGCAGGCGAGACCGCATCGACCACAGTGGTCCTGCGCGCTGGCCAGGTTCACGCACCCATCGCCCGCCACCCCCGGGCAGAAGGAGGTTCCCGCGCGACAGTCCGAGACACAGGTTCCGTCCTCGCAGTGGGTTCCGGTCCGACAGACATGCCCGCAGGCGCCGCAGTTCTGCTTCGTGCGTTGGTCGGTGCAGGTGCTTCCCGCGTCCGACGGACACAGGCCAAATCCGGGTGGGCAAGGACCGTCAGGCGCGGCATCGACAGGCGCATCCTTGCGAGTGTCGCGTGCGTGCGTGTCCCCGATCTCTGCCCCGTCGTTGCGGTCATCCCGCTCGACGGCGTCGGGGCCATCGCTTGGCGCCATCACCACCGGGCAATCGATAGCCGCATCCCCGGCCCCCGTCATGGTCTGTCGTCCGCATCCGCCGAACAGAATCGCCCCGAAGAGCCAGGACGCAGCCACAAGCCGTCCGTGCTGGCTAATGAGCACAGGCCACCCCATTGTGCAGGAACACGCGCGCCAGCGTGCGATCGGTCTCGGTGATGGCGATGTCCGGCCGGCCGTCCTGGTTGAAATCGGCGATCGCGGCATCGTAGGCACCCAGGCTGTTGCCCAGCGCGCTGGCTTCGAAACGCCCATCCCCGCGGCTGACGATCGCCGTCACCCCGTGCGAGGGAGCGATGGCGAGCAGGTCGCCCTTGCCATCGTCGTTCCAGTCCACGTTCAGAACGCGTTTGACGAAGAGCGGGGAGCTCATGGTGAAACGCGGGCCCCAGGCCCTCTCGCCCATGTTTTGAAAGGTGGAGAGTCCGCCTTCATCCGCCACGACCAGGTCGGGCCGGCCATCGCCGTTCCAGTCGGAGAGCGTGACCGCGGTCGGCGCGGGACCCACGGCGTACTGAACCGGCTTTTCCAAGGAACCGTCGGCCTTGCCGTACAGGATGGCCACGGCGGACGCTCCTGACACGACCGCGACGACATCCGCACGGTGATCGCCGTCCACGTCACCTAGCGTGGCCGCGCTGGGCTTGATCCACGCCTGATGGCTTTTGTACTGGCCGAAGCTAGAACGCGTCAGGCCGCGCATGATGCAGATCGATGCCTCCTCGGCGCTGATCAAATCGAGCAGTCCGTCCCCGTCCCAATCCCATGGCAGTCGGTTCAATCCACGACAGCCGAGGCGGGGCAGGGCGAGCGCGCTCAGTAAGGAGCCGTCACTTTGACCTCTCATGAGGCCAAGGTCGGCGGAGCAGCAGATCTCGACCCGGCGATCACCATCGAAATCGGCCACGGCGGGGCGGACTTCGTCGAACCGGTACGGGCTGGTGACCACCTGGTGGAAGCTGCCATTGCCCTTGCCGCGCAGGACGGACAGGCTTTCTCGGGAGGAGATGATCATGTCGGGAGAGCGGTCGCCGTCCACGTCACCCGCCTCAAGGGTGCCGTTGGACGTGGGCAGTCGATTGGCCGGGGGGGCGAAGCGGCCGTTACCCAAGCCCAGGCACACGTTCAGCAAGGGCGCACCCACCACCAAGTCCAGGCTACCGTCGCCGTTGAAATCACCCGCGGAGAGATCCGTGGCGCCAAGCTCCTGCCGGGGACCGGCGACCAGGGTGCCATCGCCCTTGCCGGCCAAGACCCACACGTCCTTGCTGGAGTTGATGGAATTGCCCACGATCACATCCAACTTGCCGTCGCGATTCCCATCGTCGACGTACAGATCGGCGTCTCCGCTGGGAACCTCGGTCAGGGTCTCGCGAATCTTGCCGGTGGCGCCATCCATGATGCCCAACTTGGGCACGGTTTCACCCGCGTCGCCGCGGGCCAGGCCCATGACGATCAGCTCGGGTTTGTCGTCGTGATCGAGATCGCCGGCCACCGCTCTCATGTTTTGCCAGGTCTCGAAGAGCACACGATCCTGCTCGAACTTGCCATCGCCCAAGCCGCGCATGATGACGATCCGGCTGGTCTGCGCCAGCACCAGGTCGGGGATGTCATCGCCCGTCATGTCCAGGATCAGCAGCGGTTGCATGGCCTTGTTGGCGGCCCATTGATCGAAGATGCGCATGCTGCCGTCGGCTCCGACCAGGACCACCAGCACGATGCCGGAAGAAGACGAAGACCCGGTCCTGTTTTCGGCGATCACCAGGTCGGGGGTGCCGTCGCGGTTCACATCCGAGGCGGTGATGAACCCCATGACCGAGGGCAAGGCCAGGGGGGGCTGCGGGTCGAAGCGGCCATCGCCCTTGCCCAGCAGGGCCATCAACTTTGACGACGAGTCCTTGACCAAGGCCACCAGGTCGAGTCTGCCGTCGCGGTTGATGTCTACGGCGACCAGGGCGCTGGCGCCATTCGGGAGCTTCAGCGTGGTCAAGGGGCCCGGCGCGAGCTGCCCGGTGCCGTCACCCCAAAAGACGCGGATCTGTCCGAATCCGAGGTCCACGGCCAAGTCCAGCTTGCCGTCACCATTGAAATCGCCGCTGACCCTGGGGGTGACCACGAGGTATGTCGACCGCAGCGGCGCCACGGGACGAACCCAGTCGCGCTCGGAGAACGTGACGCTCATCGAGCAATCGTCGCAGCTCCCCTGGCGGCACGCCTTGCCGGGGGCACAGACATGGCCGCACGCGCCGCAGTTCAGGTTGTCGCTGCGCACATCGGTGCAGAAGCGGAGCTCGCCGCCCGGACACAAGCTCTGGCCCTCGCCACAGGTCAGGTCGCATCGACCCGCACGGCACACCTCCCAGGGCGAGCACGCCTTGCCGCAGCCACCGCAATGGCGTGGGTCACGCTGCACATCGGTGCACGCGGGCGCGCCAGCGTCGGGAGCGCAGTCGACGAAGCCCTGGGGACACAGGGGTACACACGCGCCCTGCACGCAACGGGCCTGCGCGGGGCAGCGGCTTTGGCAGGCGCCGCAGCGGGCGGGATCGTTGAGCAGGTCGATGCACCCCGAGGTGTCGGGGCATGAGGCGAGCGGCGGCGCGCAGGCCGGAGGCTCGGGAACCTTGAGTTGGCTGCGACAGGAAAGCAGCACGAGCAGATAGGCAGCCCAGAAGGCGAGACGATTCATGGTCAACGACACGGGGTGGCCTTGGTGAGGAGAACCGTGCGACTCAACGTCAAGTCATGGGCGGCCACGATGTCCATGTTGCCGTCGTTGTTGAAATCAGCCGCGCCCACCGCGATGGCCGGCGAGTCCAGCCAATACGCCATCCAGGGAGCCAGCGTGCCGTCGCGAAGACCACGCAGGAGCGCGACGGAGTTGTCGGTGTACTGGACGTAGTCGGGGCGCACGCGCTGTCGCCCACTCAGCGCCACCGGTTGCGTCGGCGCGGTCAGGGGCACCACAGCGTCGATGACGCCGTCCTGGTCCAGGTCCAGCAGAGTTCCGCTCCCGGCCAACGCGTCCAACTCGCGCCTGGACTGAAGGCTGAGAGAGCCATCCCCAACCCCACGATAACTGGCGATCGATCCCAGCATCAGAGTCATCGAATCGTAACCACCCAGCGCGACCACCATCACCCCCGGCGGCCCCTGGTCCTTTCCCTGAACGATGTCGAGCATGCGGGGCGACTCGCCCGCCACGCTCATGTTCGTGCTGGCCCCCAGCCTGGTAAACTCTCCCGTGCCGTCTCCCATCCAGACGTTGAGGCTATAGGTGCCGTTCCCGATCAGGGTCAGGAGATCGAGGTGCCCGTTGCCATCGAGATCGACCAGGCGCATGGACGCGCGGTAGTCGCACCCGCATGAGCTGTAGATCAGGTTCTTGTTTTTGTACTCACCGCTGGCCGTCGCGATGAGGAATTCGATGCCGTTGGGGTGGCTCAGCGTAAAGTCGAGACGTCCATCGTGGTCGATGTCTCCCCCGGCGAGCGAATAGATGTTGGGAGTGCCCGATATCGTGGTGGGGCCCGTCAGCCTCCCGGTCCCGTCATTGAGGAAGAGCATGAGGCCCTTGCTGGTCGCCACGGCCACGTCGAGCTTGCGGTCCTGATTGGCGTCCTCGATCAGCAGGTCCGTGGTCCCCACCGATCCCATGTCGTAGACCAGGGCAGGGGCGAAGCTGCCGTCGCCGCGCCCGCGCAGGACCGACAGCTTGGCTCCCATGATCACCACGTCCTTTTGCCCGTCTCCGTCCAGATCGACGATGCGCATGAGATCGGGCCTGTCGCTCAGGGGTTGCGTCGGCGGGGCATACACGCCGGTGTCGCGCGCCAGGATGACGCTGAGGGCGCGGCTCTTATCGCGGGAGTGGGCCGCGACCAGATCGGGTTTACCGTCGCGGTTCAGATCGGCCACGCGAATCTCGACCGGGCTGGAGCCCGCCAGGATCAGCTTGGCCGCGCCCAGGGTACCGTCCCCTCGGCCGGGCAGGACGTGCACCCCGTGCACGGTGGGCGCGCCCGTCAGCACATCCAGCTTGCCGTCGCCGTCGATGTCGGCCGTGGCCAGCCCCGCGGGCGCCGCGCCCATGTCGTAGCGAACCGCCTGGGCGAAGCTGCCGTCTCCCTGTCCCAGCAGCACGCGCAGGCTGTTGTCGCCGCTGCTGCTGGTGACCAGATCCGGGCGGCTGTCGTCATTCAAGTCCACGGCCAGCACGGCGTTGCACCCGGGTCCGGTGACGAAGCGACGCAGAGGCCCCGGCTGGCCGTCAGCGCCGGTGAGCGCCACCGCGACGGTTCCTTCCTGCAACGACACCACGATGTCGGGTCGACCGTCCTTATTGAGGTCGGTGAGCAGAACGGCGTTGGGGGTGCCCTGCACGGGGAGCTCGAGGGCGGTCGCCATGGTCTCCCCTTGGCTGCTGAGCAGGAGCAGCAACTCTCCCGAGGACGGGCCCAGCACCGCCACCGCCAGATCCGCGCGACCATCCAGGTCCACATCGGCGGCCGCCAGCGCGGTCGGGGCGCTGGGCAGGCTCAGGCGTCGCGACTCGCGCCAGGTGCGTGTCTTGGGAACCCCCTGCAAGACCACCACGTCCGAGCTGTCGCTGTTGGCCACCGCCAGGTCAGGCATCCCATCGCCATCGATGTCGCCCACGGCCAGCGCCTTGGGCGCCTTGCCGGTGGTGATGGCCTGCCGATCGGCGAAGCTTCCGTCGCCGTGGCCCAGACGAACCGTCACCGTGTTCTCGCTGGTGCTGAGCGCGACCAGATCCAGGGCGCCGTCGTGGTCCACATCGGCGACCTCCAGGGCCGTGGGTTTGGCCGCGAAATCCAGCAACATCACGGCACCCGGGATGCTGGTGTGGCGGCACGGCCCGCAGCGCCCCTGCACACACACCAGATTGCCGGGGCAGACGAGGCCGCAGGTCCCGCAGTGCAGGTTGTCGCTTTGCAGGTTCGTGCAGATAGCCCCGGCTGGCGATGCGCTCGACGGACACAGGGTCTGGGGCGGGGCACATTGCAGGTCGCACCGGCCCTGGGTACACACCTGACCGCCCGGGCAGACGGTGCCGCACGCGCCGCAGTTCTCCACGTCGCTGCGCAGATCACGACACACGGGCTTGCCGGCACTGTCGGTGCAAGATCGGAAAGGGGCCGGGCAATATCCTTGGCACTGGCCCAGGACGCACATCTGCCCCTGCGCGCAAGCGACGCTGCACCCACCGCAGTTGGCGACGTCGGATTGCACG
The DNA here is from genome assembly GCA_964535465.1 of uncultured Myxococcales bacterium. Classification (GTDB taxonomy): domain Bacteria; phylum Myxococcota_A; class Polyangia; order Fen-1088; family Fen-1088; genus Fen-1137. The sequence goes on along the minus strand of CAZHUY010000114.1, from coordinate 5,568 downwards.
TCGGTGCACATCGCGTGCCCGTCGCTCGCTGGACAGGCCATCTGTTGCGTCGGGCAGGCCGAGGCCTTCTTCCTGACTCCCCGTCCATGGCAGCCCAGGGCAAGCAAGGTCAACAAGAGGCAGAGAGCCCCTGGCCATCCCACGAAGCCCGCGCGCGGTCTCGCGAATATCGACGCTGCTGAAGTAAGTCTCATGACGACTATTCCTTGGGAAGAAGAGTGCGGCGCGGGGCAGCGTAGCAGAACCGATGACTTCGCTGCAGCATGAATTTTCTGGGCGATGCCCCGCCGATGCCCGCGGGTTGGCGCGAGCTACGAGCCCGTCTTCGACGGACAGATCCTGCCTGTGCTGATCGCGATGCCGATGGGGCCGTTCGCGGGCACACCGGATATGGTTCGCTTGTGAAGCAGGTCGCGTCCGCGCCCGGCGTGGGGCCGGGAGAACCCGATGGCGCTGCTGGCAGGAATGGCCACTGGGATCGAAAGCCTTTGCTCGAAGGAGCCATCCCCACGACCGAGCAGGATGGTGATCGTTCCCCCCGGCTCGCTGGGCACGACCAGATCCTGGTGGCCATCCGCATCCACGTCGAGCACCAAAAGGCCGGTGGCCGAGGAGACGGGATAGCTGACCGTGATCGCCCCTGCATCGACGCCGCCCCCCAGGGCGACCTCGAGCGCCGACCGGATGGCCGTGATCTTGGCGGTGTCGGGGATGCCGTCCTCGTTCAGGTCGGCCACCACTGGATCCTTTCCGCTCCACACCACGCCATCGGCGGCGCTCTGGGCGTCGGGATCGATGCGAAAACCCGGGAAGCCCCCGTCCCGGCCTCTGAGCACCAGCAGGGATTCGGGGTACGTGCTGTACATGGCCAGGTCGTAGCGATCGTCTCCGTCGAAATCCTCGACGGCCAGTGTGGAGCTTTCGGGATAGGCATAGCGCTGGGGCGGCCCGAACCCGAGATCGCCGTTGCCAAAGGCTATGCGCAGCTCTTGGTTTTGCGTGTGGCTGATGAAGTCCAGCTTGCCATCCTTGTTCAGATCGAAGAATGCGGCGACGTTGACGGCAGAGTCGTCGCTCAGCGGCTGGGGATCGACAAGCTGGCCATCCTTGGTGGCATGCAGCAGCAGCGCGCCTTTCGTGGTGCCTGCGACCAACTCGGACGTGCCATCGCCATCCAGGTCACCCGCGACCAGGGGAGTGCCGGGCTGCGGGCTGGCCACGGCGGGCGCGAGTTGGCCCCGTCCCAGGCCAAGGTAGACCTGAAGGGCCGAGGGGGTGGAGGAGGCCACCACATCCTTGCTGCCGTCCCCGTTCAGGTCCGCGGCCAGCAGGCTGTAGTAGTTACTGGGATGCGGTATGCGGCTGCCCTCGGTCAAGCTGCCATCGACTTGGTCCAGCCACACCGAGATATTCTGCTTCTCGCCTACCACAAGATCGTCCCGGCCGTCCCCATCCATGTCGGCCACGGCCCATACCCCCGTTAGTGCAGGCAGGGCGGGTGTGGTCGTGCCGACACGTTTGAAGCCGTTTGTCGTCGAGGCCAGCAGCACGAAGCTGCGCAGTTGGTCGCTGGAATCGCCGTAGAGGGCCACCGCGAGATCGAGTCGGCCATCGCCGTTGAAATCGCCCGGGCTCGCCGAAGAGGCCCGCTCGGCCGTATCGAAGGCTGGCAGAGCTGCGGCCCAGGGCTGGAAACGGCCGCTCCCCTGGTTACGCCACAGTTGCACCGAATTGCTCAAGGTCGAGACACAGTCGAGCGCGCCATCACCGTCGAGATCGCCCATGGCCACCAGGCCGTAGCTGCTTGGCATGGGGGTCATCTCGGGCAGATCCCAAGACAGGGTGGCTTGGCAAACCGGCTGACAGGCGGCATCCCGGCAGGTCTGCCCTTGGGCGCAGGCGTGGCCGCAACGACCGCAGTGCTCTTGCGAGCTGGCCAGGTTCACGCACCCGTTGCCCGCGACGCCCGGACAGGGGCTGGTCCCCGCGGGACAGATCGAGACGCAGGCGCCGTCCCCGCAGGTGGTTTGTGCTGGGCACACGTGGCCGCACGCCCCGCAGTTCTGGTTGGTGCGCTGGTCGATGCAAGTCGCCGCCCCTGCGTCCACGGGGCAGAGACCGAATCCAGGCTGGCAGGGACCGTCAGGAGTGGCGTCCACGGGCGCGTCCCGTCGCACGTCGCGGGTGTTGGCATCCGTAGGATCGTCCGCCACTTCCCCTCCGGTGGCATCGCGTTCCTCATCCATGTCCATCGCAACCGGCCCGTCGACGGACGCGTCCCTGGTTTTCGACAGGGATGCTCGTCCGCATCCGCAGACCAGGATCGCGGCGGCGAGCCAAGGTAGCAGAGCAGGCCACCAGCCGCGCTCTTCGCGTACAGGCAATGATCGGCCAGCCAGCTCGAGCTTTTCGGACCCATGCGTGATGATGGTCGACATTGGCGCGAGGCACCGTAGCAGAGACGGTCGCGCCACGGAAAGCCGAATTGCCCGTGTGGCCGGAGCTGATCTCAGAGGATCGTCTGGGACTTGGTGTTCGTCGAAGCAAAGATCGGCAGAGGCGGAGCCATCGCGCCTCGGTGCTGCTGCGTTGCCGCGGTATGAAGGAGCAGGATGACATCTTGACGCGCCACCGTGAGAAGACGTAGCTTTCGCGTGGGTCGAGGCAGGAGGTGTGTATTGGAAGAGATCAGAAGCAACACGAATGGTGTCGAAGGGAGGAGCAGGACGCCCCATGTCCTCCTGGTGGATTCTGATGCTCACTTCGCGCAGGCGGTGATTCGAGACTTCAGTCGTTATGGCCTCTCGGTCACGGTGACCCGCACCCTCACCGAGGCCAGAAGCTTCCTGCGACTGGGTTCGCGTTTTCTGGATGTCGTGCTTCTGGAGACGAGTCTGCCAGACGGTCGCGGAGAGTCTCTTCTGCGGGACATCGAGGGCTGTCCACGTCAGCCGGTTCTCGTGATCACCAGCGAGCTCTTGCACGACCTCCAGCCCGAGGCGTTCGAGTATCGTCCCGTGTTTCTCGGAAAATCCCTGGGCACGGCCGCCCTTTTGAAAGTGGTGCGGACTCTGGTCGCGGGATATGCCTGGCCGTCGATCAGACGATTCGCCATACGCTTCAGTCTCACTCAGCGTGAAACGGAAGCGGTGGCCCTGATTGCCCATGGTGCCAGACCGAAGGAGGTGGCCAATCGCATGCGCTGCAGTGAACAGGCGGTGTATGCCCATCTGGCGCGCGCGTGCAAGCGAACTCACTGCCTCGACTATCACCACCTCATCGGGAAGCTCTTCGAGTTCGTTTGCCAGTCGCTGGGGCGGACGCCACCCGAGTATCCGGCCTTCATGGATAGTCGGCTGCCCGCGCAGCGCTGATCAGAATCGACGCGCGCATCGAACGGCATGCGGGTCGCATCCGTGTCTTTGGGCCTTGAGATGGCCACCTAGAAATTCTCTACGTTGACTCTCTTGCCAGGGGAAGCCAGCATCGCGTCCTTCCCGAGAGAACAACACCAGCGCCGGATGATTCGTCGGTGCTCGTGAGTGGATGCCTGTTGCGCGACAAACCTGGAAGGGTTCCACAGCGCATCTCGTTGCTGTCGAGGCCCGACCCATAATCAGAACCTGCGGGGGAAGAAGGGAGAATAACCATGGGAACGATGCTCAGACTTTCACGGCTTTTCGTATCTGTTCTGCCGGCGGCAAACCCATCTATCTTCGCGGCGGGGCCTATGGAGATGGTAGCGACGCGGCCCTGAGCTACATCGACCAAATCCACCTGGATGGCACCAAGCTGTATGAGCGCTCGTTCAACGGCTCCGATTTTCTCTATCCCCTCGGCACGCTCGCGGCCGGGACGCACACCTTGGCCTTCGACTGGGTGGTGTCTGGTTCCGGCCTCGCCAAGCTCATGACTCACGTTTGCGAGCATGGCGTCGAGTGGAATCCGGTGCAGATCACCTATCTCGCGAACATGCACACGCGCGACTACGGGGCGTGGAAGACCGGCGTGGCGACCGGGACATCGGGCGGCGTGGCGGCGCAAGACGCGATCGTTCGGCGGGGCACGACCTTCATGGTGGTGGGTCGTGGCTCAACCCTTGATGTCGGCGATGCCACGGTCCAGATATACAAGAATGGCGTGGCTCAAACCGGGTGGACCACGGCTCGCAAGGAGAAGTACCAGGGGCGAGACGGGTACTTCCAGAACGTCGAGGTCACGGTGCCGGCCAATGTGGTCATCGGCAAGTACACCCTGCGCATGTTCGACAGTGCCCTCACGCCCGTCGGCCCCGAGGTTCCCTTCAACGTGATATTCAACCCCTACCGCCTGGTCGATGCCGATTTCACCAAGGCGCATTTGGAGACCTTCGCCTACGACGAAGACGAAGACGGCGATGACTGGGGCGCTGATGCGGACCACGGACGCGACGATTGGACGGCGTACCACCTCTCGGCCTCGGGGGACCGCTCCTACAAGCTGCACTCCTTTGTCCAGCGCGACTCGACCCACCGAGACGGCAAGGAGTCCAGTGTTTTCGAGCTGGCCATGGCGGCCACCGATGGCGCCACAGACGAGTTCGAGGCGTCTCTGCGCCTGTTCCGGTTGATGAACCAACGGATCATCTGGACGACCGGCTGGTATGGTACGGATGTCGACGAGATGCTGGGAGACAACAACACCAATGATCCCAATGGCGTTTCACTGACCACGGACGACGCCCTCAGGTTCAGTCGCAACAACGAGGATCTGTACCTCGCCCTTCCCTCCAAGCGCATCACCGGGCAGTGCATGGACTTCGCCGCCGGGCTGGTTGCGCTGGCGCGCAGCATTGGCTTGCCGGCCAGACACGCCGCAACGCCCTCGGCGTTCGATTGGGGTGGTTTTCACGCCTGGTCGGAGGTCTATCTTCCGCCCGCGCTCTTGCCGAAGCAGGACGGCAAGACGGCTTCTGAAGGAGCCACGGCGAGCGACCATGACAGCTGGTACGTGTTCGACTCGACCGACAACTTCCAGGATCCCAACAAGCCGGACCGCTGGCCACACTCCGAGGAGGCGATTGACCCGAGGGTGGATTTCTATGCCTCGTTCGTGAGCAATGGCGCCTCGGTCCCTTACTCGATCTTCATTTCTCGCCTGGATTGGTGCTTCCCGGGCAGTGGCCTGGGCTGCACGGTTCAGGCGGATGACATCAAAGCCGACTACGCGACTCCGACCGATTTCTGGATGTCCGGGTCCGCGGGCTCTTCGGTTTCCGGTTGGCTCTCCTGGGGCGACAAGGACATCTTCCGCGTCGATCTGTCAAGCGCAGCAACCATTAGTCTCAGCCCGAGCGCGGACCTCGACATCGTGCTTTGCGCTTACCCAGCCAGCACCAGTCCGCTCTTCAAGTGCACTGATGCAAGCTCCTCCAAGACCCTCGCGCCGGGAGAATGGAGGATCCAGGTTTTCAATCGGAGCGCACACGATGGCGTGCATGGTGGCAACTATGTCCGTTACACGTTGAGCGTGAACTAGGAGCGCGTTGCGCATAGGCGAATGACGGCCTCCACGGCGGTCCTCGGCGGA
>CAZHUY010000113.1:0-19139 GCA_964535465.1 uncultured Myxococcales bacterium | reverse complement strand
GCGCCGGTGGTGGACGGGATGATGTTCATGGCGGCGGTGCGGCCACCCTTCCAGTCCTTCTTCGAGGGACCATCGACCGTCTTCTGGGTCGCGGTGTAGGCGTGCACGGTGGTCATGAGACCCTCGGCCAGGCCGAATCCCTCCTTGAGGAGGACGTGGACCACGGGAGCCAAGCAGTTGGTGGTGCAGCTCGCGTTCGAGATGACGTGGTGCTTGGCGGGATCGTACTTCTCGTTGTTCACGCCCATCACGATGGTGATGTCTTCGTTCTTGCCGGGGGCCGAGATGATGACCTTCTTGGCGCCAGCCGTGATGTGGCCTTCCGCCTTCTCCTTGGCGGTGAAGAGGCCGGTGGACTCGATGACCACGTCCACTCCGAGCGCCTTCCAGGGCAGCTCGGCCGGGGTCTTGGCGCTGACCACCTTGATCTCCTTGCCGTCGACCACGAGCACATCGTCAGCGTCCTTGTCGGCGGCCGACTTCTTCGAGCTGACCTGACCGGTGAACTTGCCCTGGATCGAGTCGTACTTGAGCAGGTAAGCGAGGTTGTCCGCGGGGACGACGTCACCCACGGCAACGACCTCGAAATCCTTGCCGAACAGCCCCTGGCTGTACAGGGCACGGAACATCAACCGACCGATGCGTCCAAAACCGTTGATCGCGATACGAGTGGCCATTTTTTCTTGCTCCTCTTGGTGCGCTTGCGGCGCTTGTTGATTCCGTCCTACCCACCGCCATTTGCGCGGGAATGTAGCACGGGTTCGGGGAATGCAGGCAACCGTTTACCGCGTTCCGCTGGGGTTTGCCAGCCCGGTTATCGTGGTCATACTGGGGGCCCATGCCCCATCCCGTGCTTTGTGCCGATGCCGTTACCGCCGCGGCCCGGGAGGCCCAGTTTTGGCTGGTGGGCGTGGCGGAAGCGAAGGCCTTGGATGCGGCCCCCTTGACCCGGTGGTTGCAGGCCGGGTACAGCGCGGGTTTGGCGGCCTTGCAGCGCAAGGTGGCGCAGCGCTTGGATCCCGGAGCGGTTGTGCCGGGGGCCAGGACGGTCATTGCTTTGGGCATCCCCTATCAGGCTTCCACGCCAGCCGGGCCCTCGCCAGCCATCGCTCGCTATGCCCAAGGGCGCGACTATCATCTGACCCATCGCGATCGCCTGCGCGCCCTCCGGCGCAAGCTGCTGCTGCTCGATCCCACCATCAACACCTACGCCTGCGTCGACGCGGGCATGGCCATGGAGAAGGCCTGGGCCGAGCGGGCTGGCCTGGGCTGGATCGGTAAGCACGGCATCTTGGTCACGCGTTCCCACGGCTCGTGGCTAACCCTGAGCGTGATGATCATCAACCGTGCCCTGGACCGCTATGACGAGCCCCATCCCAGGCTGTGCGGGGACTGCGACCTGTGTCTGCGCGCGTGCCCCACCCGGGCGTTCCCCAGTCCAGGCGTGCTGGATGCGCGCCGCTGTCTGTCGTATCAGACCGTGGAGAACCATGATGGCGTTCCCCTCGAGGTGCGCCCGGCCCTGCGGGGACGCGTGCTCGGCTGCGACCTCTGCCAGGAAGCCTGTCCCTACAACCACGCCAAGTTGCCGCCCGGGGATGCGCGCCACGAGCCCCGACCCCTGGGCCTGATGTCGGCGGCGCAAATCGCGGGCCTCGGTCGCGAGGAGCTGCAGGCGCTGGCGGCGGGGACGCCCATGGCGCGGGCCGGGGCGGATGGTCTGCTCCGTAACGCGGCCCTGGCCTTGGCCGGCCAGCCCGAGGCTCGCCCCACCCTCATGCGTTTGTGCGAGGACGCCCATCCCCTGGTCAGCGAGGCCGCGCGCTGGGCGTTAGGGAAGTGACCAATTCGCGGCCCACAATTTCATTTCGCGAACCCGGGGACTTCCGGCAGGATGCCGCGCGCATGCCCTCGGCTGCCACCCCCGAGCCTTCTCGTGCCGCGACGCTGCCCCTGCGTCCGTGGGTCTTCGTGCTGTTCGCGGTGGTCTACCTTTACGCGTTCCCCTATTTCGATCTGCTCCGCAGCGCCGCCGAGATGCCGCGCATCCTGACCACGCAAGAGTTGGTCGACCACGGGCGCATGTCGCTGGACACACGCCTGGCCGAGATGGGGTCGCGCAACGACTTGTCCAGTGCGCCCAACGGACACAAGTACGCCAACAAGCCGCCGGGACCGTCGTTCCTGGCCGTTCCCGCCTATTGGATCTGCAAGCAGCTGGGAATGACGTCGTTGCGCGCCTGCACCTGGGCCTTTCGGATCAGCGCGGTCACCCTTCCCTCCCTGCTCTTCCTGCCGCTCTTCTATCGTTTCACCCGCCGCTTCTCCGCCCACGAGGGAACGCGCCGGACGGTGCTGCTGGCCTATGCCTTGGGCTCGCCGGCGCTGGTGTACGGCATCCTCTTCATGTCGCACCAGATCTCGGCGGCGCTGGCCGGCATCGCGTTCATGGCGGCGGTCACCCTGGTTCGCAAAGAACAACACCGCCCTGCCCGTCACGGCGCCCTGGCGGGCTTGTGCGCCGGGCTGGCGCTGATGATGGACTACCAGTCGTTCATCGCCAGCTTCTTCATCGCGGTGTATCTGCTGGTCAAGGCCCGGCACAAGCTGCGCACCGTGGTGGCCGGGATGGTGGGCGCGCTGCCGCCCGTGCTGGTGCTGATGCTGTACCACTACCGCGCCTACGGCTCGCCCTGGAAGACCGGCTACAGCTTCGCCGACGATCCCCATCCCCGCCAGAGCTTCGGCGGCATGGCGGGGCTGAGCGCCAATTCATTCTGGAATGTCTCCTTCCTGCCCTCCAACGGCCTCTTCACCCTGGCGCCCTGGACTCTGCTGGCCCTGCTGGGTTTCTGGGCCATCTGGCGCAAGCCCGAACGCCGTCGCTTGCTGGGGGCCGAGGCCCTGGTGTGCCTGGCCATCATGGTGACGTATTTCCTCTTTCTGAGCTCGATGGACTGGTACATGTCGCGCGGGGGCTGGTGCGTGGGCCCGCGCTACATGACCACGGCCCTGCCCTTCCTGGCGTGGATGGCGGCCGCCGGCTTTTCCTGGCTGTACCGCTCGACCGTAGGTCGCGTCTTGGGGCACACGCTGGTGGTGGCCTCGGTGGCGATCTTCGTGGTGGCCGCGTCCACCTACCCGCACTGGCCCGACCCCATGACCAATCCCCTGTACGAGCTGAGCTTCCGGCTGCTGCGCGAGGGATACGCCGTGTATTCGCTGGGCACGCTGGTCGGGCTGTCTGGTGTGGGGGCTGTCGTGCCTCTCTACGCATTCACCGCGGGGTTGTCGCTTTGGCTGCTGGGCGGGCAAGGTCGACGACGGGCCGCGGGCCTGCTGGTGGCCTGTGTGTTGGCCGGGGCCATGGTGACGGGCTACCGCCACTTCCCGCGCAACCCCGGGTACGCCCAGCACGCCTACGGCTACATCACCGCCATCTGGGAGCCGCGCAAGTAACCGTCAGCGCAAGCGCAGGCTATCGCGCTGGTAGTTCTGCATGACCCGCACGTACTTGCCGGCCAGGGCGCGGTTCTCTTCCGCGGTCTTGGGCTCGAGCGTGCGCACCACCTTGGCGGGCATGCCCAGCACCAGACTGTGCGGCGGGATGATGGTGCGCGGGGTGACGACCGCGCCGGCGCCGACGATGGATCCGGTCCCGATGACCGCGTCGTCCAGCACGGTGGCTTGCATGCCGATGAGACAGGCATCCTCGACCCGACAGGCGTGCAGCATGGCCCGGTGACCCACCACCACGTCCGCCCCCACGATGCAGGGCCCGGCGTCCGCGACGTGAATGACGGTTCCGTCCTGAATGTTGCTGCGGTCGCCGACCGTCACATGGCTGATGTCCCCGCGCAGAACGGCGCCATACCAGATCGAGACCTGCTCGCCCAGCCGCACGTCCGCGACCACCGAGGCCCCGGGCGCGATGAAGGCGCTGTCCGCCACGCTGGGGACGAGGTTGACGAAGCGATCAATGATGGCGCGGGGATAACGGCGCCGAATCTCCTCGAGCTTGCGGTCCAGCGCCTCGGCGTCCGGGTGCGGACCATCAACGACGACCACAGAGGATGTGACCAGAGCCATGGCGGAACGATACACCGCTGAAAGATGGTGCGCACACAAAGGTTCGAAGCGCCGGGATCGTCACCCAATCCCTTCGGTCCTACGGTTCGCTTTCGTTGAGGCCTTCGGCGGCTCGGCGGGCGAGCTCCACGCGCTTCTCCAAGGTGGGGTTGTGCGGGTCCAGGCGCAGGGCTTCCTTGTAGGACCGCACCGCCTCCGCGAAGCGACCGGTTTTGAAATAGGCGGCGCCCAGGATGGCGTGGGCATGCCCCTCGCCCAACTCCAAGGCCTCGCGTCCTTTCTTGATGGCGAGGGCGAAGTCGTCGCTTTCGAACGCCTGTCGCGCCTCTTCCAGAGACTTCTTGCCCTCGCCCGACGAGCGGCGGGCCGACGCATCTGCCGGAACCCGAGGTGGAATCGAGGGTGGCGTGGCCATCTTGGCCGGTACGATGGGAGCAGGCGCAGGCGGCGCGGTGGAAGGCAGCTTGGCCTCCGTCTCGGGGCGCGCCGCGGGCGTGGGGGCCTCGGCCCGCAGCGCGACCGTGGTCGGCACCTGGGCAGGATTCGGCGTCGGAGAGGCAACTGGCGGCGGTGGCGCCTGTGCAGGAGGCGCGGCGGGAGCGGTCTCGACGGGTGGCGGAGCGGCCTTGACCGCCCACTGCGACTCGATCCGCCGGGTCATCATGATGTTGAAGCCGATGGCCAAGGCCAGGATCGGCGCGAAGATCAAGGCGAAACGCTTCAGCCAGAGAGCGTTGCGCGACACCAAGGCGGTGGCCGAAGGCGCCGAGCCCGTGCCCAGCAGGTTGGGCTCGCGCGGGAGCGGGGTCAAGGAGCGTCCAGCTCTGCGCTTGCTTCCCTGCGGTTCGGAGCGAATCGCGGGCAGATCGGCATGGGACACACGCGGGGCGTGCCCGGAGGCGTTGGCCAGCAAGGTGGCGCGCTCCTCGCGCTCGCCACTGGCATCGAACAGCCGGCTCATCAAGCGAACGACAGCCTCGCGGCCTTCGACGCCGGACAAAGGCGCCAGGGCCAGCTCCAGACCGTGGGCCGTGGGCAGACGATGGTCGGGCTCGCGGGCCAGGGCGCGCATCACCAGGGCGTCCAGCTCTGGCCGCACCTCGGGGTTCAGGCGCGAGGGTGGCTGTGGTTGGTGCGCGAGGATCTTTTGCGCCACCTGCTCGCGCGGGATGCCAGCCAGACTGGCCAGTCCGCCGTCGATGGTCGAGAGCAAGGAGCAGCCCGCCAGACACTCCCACAGCATTGCCCCCAAGGCGTAGAGATCGGCGCGCGCGTCGATGGGGCCGTCGCCCAGTTGCTCGGGGGCCAGGTAGGGCAAGGTCTCGGCCAAGAGCGACGGTCGCAGCAAGGCCTCGGCGCCCACCACGCGCCCCGAGGCCAGGTCGAGGACCTTGACCCCTCCCGCGTAGGAAATGCGGATCTTGCTCGGCCGCAGCTTGCGGTGCGCGAGGTGGAGGCCTTCGAAGTCGTGCAGGTAGGCCAGGGCCCGCGCGCTCTCGTAGGCGATGTGCGCCGCCGCGGCCACGGGTATGCGCCGAGATTCGGCCGCGCACCGCTGCATCACCTCGGCCAGATCGTGGCCTTCGACCAACTCCTCGCACACGTAGGGTTCGCCCGACACCTCGCCCACGTCGAACACCGTGGCCAACCCCTCGTGCGACAGTCGGCGTGACAGGTGCGCCGCTCGGCGAAAACGCGCCAGATACTCGGCCTCGTCGCGTCTCTCGCTGGGAGGCCGCTTGAGCACGCACAACTGCTGACCGTTGGGCGTCGGCCCCACGGCCCAGCTCGTGCCGCCCGACGAACCCAAGGCCCGTAGGATGACGAAGTTGCCGAACAGAGTGGGGAGCGTTGCCACGACTAGGCCCGGGCTTCTTGGCGGGTGGGCGCCGAGGACGAAGCGAAGGACTCGTCCCTGCAGGCCTGGCGTCGCGTTGCGTGCTCGGCCAGGGGGGCGCAGCCTGGTGTTCCCAGGCACTCGGCTTGGATGATCGAAAGGAAGAAAGGTGTGGGCATTCGGTTGGCCAGCCACGGCGCGCGGCATCTCGGCCGTCATGTGCTGCGGCGACGGAGGAGTATATCCTCGACGTCCCCCTGGCCAAAGGGTTCACGCAAGAACATGGTGGCTTCCGAAGGCGTGTGGGCGGAGGCAGCGGTCCCGGGCTGCGGCTGCGATGGGAGAACGGGAGCCGGTGGTGCTAGAGTCGCCCACGGCGGACGCATGGGCCTTCATCATCACCATCATCATCATCATCACGCACAGGGCGCTGACCATGAGAAGCGTACGGTGGCGTTCTATTCGGTTCTGGCGGCGCTCCTGTTGACGGGAACCAAACTGCTTGTCGGCTTTTGGACGGGCAGCTTGGGCATCGTGGCCGAGGCCGTGCACTCGGGCCTGGATATTGTCGCCGCGGTGGTCACGCTGTGGGCGGTGCGCGCCTCGGGGCGACCCGCCGACGCCGAGCATTCCTACGGACACGGCAAGATCGAGAACCTGGCGGCGCTGTTCGAGACCGTGCTGCTCTTGGGGACCTGCGCATGGATCATCAAGGAGGCGGTGGATCGCCTCTTTTTCCAGGCGCAGGTGCACGTGGACGCCAACGCCTGGGCCTTCCTGGTGGTCATCCTCTCCATCATCGTCGACTTCTCGCGTTCGCGCGCGCTCATGAAGGTGGCCAAGAAGCACGGCAGCCAGGCGCTGGAGGCCGATGCTCTGCACTTCTCTACCGACATCTGGTCCTCGCTGGTGGTGCTCTTCGGGTTGATCTGCGTCCTGCTCGGGCACAGCCTGGACCTCCCCTGGTTGGGCAAGGCCGACGCGGTGGCGGCGTTGGGCGTGGCCGGCGTGGTCGTGTTGGTCAGCCTGAGACTGGGCAAGGCCTCCATCGCCGACCTGCTGGACTCGATCCCGCCCGAGCTGAGTCGCCGTGTGGCGAGCCTGGCGAAGATCCCGGAGGTGCGCGAGGTGAAGAAAGTTCGCGTCCGGCGCAGCGGTCCCTGCCTCTTCATCGACTTGACCCTGATCACGGAGGCCGGGGAATCGTTGGATCGCAGCCACGAGCTGGCGGATGAAGTCGAGACCGCCATCAAGGCGGAGTTCCCCCGTTCCGACGTGGTGGTCCACATCGAGCCGGCGCCCATGTCCACGGTGGACATGGCCACGACGGCGCGCCGCCTGGCCGCGCGGCATGGCTCCAACGCCCACAACATTCGGACCTTCGAACAGGACGAGCGGGTCATCATGGAGCTGCACCTGGAAATGCCCGAGACGCTTGGCTTGGGCGAGGCTCACCGTCGCGCCTCGGCGCTGGAGGACAATCTACGCGAGACGCTGCCCTCCTTGTCCCAGGTCATCACGCACATCGAGCCGGCCCAAGCGCCCGCGGCCACCCGGGATGTCGAAGCCTCCGAGGTGGAACGCATCCACCGGTGCCTGATGGGTTTTCCCGAGTTGGCGAGCAAGGGGATCTCCACCCACGATCTGTGCGTGCGGCGCACCGAGGACAGGCTATCGATTTCCTTCCACTGCACCTTGCCGGCGGACACCCCGATCAGGGAGGCCCACGACTTCACCCAGCGCATCGAGCAGTTCCTGCGCGCCGAGTTCCCTGGCCTGGACAACGTGATCGTGCACGCCGAACCGCCCGGCGAGCACGAGAGCGTGTCGTGAAACCGGGAGGTCGGGTGTGAGTCGCGGGACCGGGCTGCCGCCGGGGGGGACTTCCCTCCTCGCCCTCTGGACTCGGTGAAGGGGTCAGCCGAACAGGACGGCGTGGGCGCGGGGGTCTTCCAGGTTCTTGCAGGCCAGCGTGGGGGTGCAGGCCTCCAACTCGGCCACCGAATGCATGCCTGTGGCGACGGCCACGCAGTCCGCGCCGATGCCCTTGGCTGCGGCGATGTCTTTCGGCGTGTCGCCCACCACCACCACGCGGCAGCGGGAGAGCGGCAACTTCAACTGCTCGGCACCCCGGCGCGCCCCGGCCGCCAGGAGCTCCGTGCGGTCGATGGAATCGTCGGCGAATCCTCCGAAGGTGAAGCGATGGTAGATGCCCGCGTGGCTCAGCTTGATACGCGCGCCCTCGCGTAGGTTGCCGGTGCCCAGGCCCACCGCGACGTCCGGGCGCGCCTGGGCGGCGTCCAGGGCGGCCAAGATGCCGGGGTGGAGGCGAATGCTCTGGTGTCCCGTCGAGGCCTCCTCCTCCAGAACGCGAAGGTAGAAAGCCAGGGTGGCGTCCATCTCGGCTTGCATCTCTTGCTGCGTGGCAAACTGCCGGTTCATGGCTAGCAGGCCGTCGCGCACGATGGCCTTGTCGGTCATCCCGGCGTACGAGAAGCCCACCACGTCACGGCGGCCGTGGCGCAGCTCGAAGGCCCTCTCGATGGCGCGACGGCCGACGCCGTCGGTGGTGACCAGGGTTCCGTCGATGTCGAAGAGGAGGATGCGCGGCATGAAACGCCTAGAAGTGCCCAGAGACCAGGATATGGCCGGGACCCACGGCCACCTTGGGCGAGGTGTCGCTGTCCCTTCCGAAGAGTACGAAGGCGGTTCCGGTCAAGATGGCTCCACCGCCGCCAGCCAGCACCCCCCAGCCCAGATGACTGGTCTCGCGCGGGGTACGATGACAGCTTTCTGCATCCTGACAGCTCGGATCGAGCTCGCCGTCGACCGCCAGGTAGTAGCCGCCAATGCCCATGGCCACGGCGCCGCTCAGCATGAGTCCCAAGCCAATCAGAGGCAGAGGTTGCTGCCACAGCGAGCGCGGCTGACGCTGTGGGGGCGTCGAGGCGACCAGGGGAGTCTGCGTGGCCACGCCGCTCTCCTCCGCGCGCTGGACCACGCTCGCTTGTTCGCGCGCTACACGTTTCCACAGGGTGACCGTGCGTTCCTTGATGGCGCGCAGAAAATCTCGCCCCGAACAGATCTCGCATTCCTTGGAGTCGCTGCCCAGGATGCGCCCCCCGTTGGCGGCACGCACGTCCAAGCGCAGTTTGAAGGATTCGTTGCCGTAGTTGCCCTGGATTTCCAAAACATGCGTGGCGCCGAATCGCTGGGCTCGCTCGGCTACGCATTGGGGCGATTCGCATTCTTCTTTGCCAGGGTCACGCAACTGGCGAGGCACGGTGACCCCGAGGGACTCGAGTTCAGTTTCGGCCGCCGCCCGCATCTTCTCCCTGAACTCTGGCGCCGCCCTCAGAATCTCAACCGTCACCACGGGTCGCGGCGCGGCCAGGGCCACGGCCGACCACGCCAACATGAGGGCCGTCATGATTGTCGAGACTGCGAGGCGAAACATGCCACCATGTTGAGGATCAAGGGCTGAGTGTCAAGAGCGAGACACCTACGCCGAGATCAGACGGAGCTGTCGACAACCGGACGGTGGTGATGCCTGAATGGGATAGCACCCCGAAAAACAACCGTCGCACAGCCCCCGATGCTCGGCGGTGCTGCCCAGGCAATTCACGGAAGCTCGCAGACCCTCTATGGATAGGTAGCCGAGCGAGTCCGCGCCCACGAACCGGCGGATTTCATCGATGGAGTGGGTGCTGGCGATCAGCTTGTCGCGATCCGGGGTGTCGATGCCGTAGTGGCACGTCCCGACGGTCGGGGGTGAGCTGATGCGCAGGTGTATCTCGCGCGCCCCGGCCGCGCGAATCATGCCGATGATCTTGCTGGAGGTGGTGCCGCGCACGATGGAATCGTCGAGCACCACCACACGCTTGCCCGCCAACACGTCCCGTACCGGCGATAGCTTCAGCTTCACGCCGAAGTGGCGGATGGATTCCGAGGGCTCGATGAAGGTGCGGCCCACGTAGTGGGATCGCAGCAACCCCTGGCCAAAGGGAATGCCGCTCTCGCTTGCGTACCCGATGGCCGCCGCGGTACCCGAGTCCGGAATGGGGATCACCACGTCGGCCGGGACCGGATGTTCCCGGGCCAAGGTGCGGCCCATGGTCTCGCGGGCTTGGTAGACCGATTGCCCGGCCAGCATGGAATCAGGACGGGCGAAGTACACCCACTCGAAGATGCAGCGGCGCGGTTGCGCCGGGGCGAAGGGGAAGATCCCGCGCATGCCGTCTTGGTCGAAGACCAGGATCTCACCGGGCTCGACGTCGCGCACGTAGGTGGCCTCGATGAGGTCGAAGGCGCAGGTCTCGGACGCGACCACCCACCCCTTCTTGTCGTGCTTGCCCAGGCACAAGGGGCGGATGCCCATGGGGTCACGCGCGGCGATCATCATGGATTGGGTCAGAAAGACCAGCGAATAGGCGCCGCGCACCTGGCGCAGGGCGCTGGCCACCCGATCGACGAGCGAGGTTTCTCTTGAGCGCGCAATGAGATGGAGGATGACCTCGGTGTCGGTGGTGGTCTGAAAGATCGAGCCTTCGGCTTCCAGCGCCGTGCGCACCTCCGCGGCGTTCACCAGATTGCCATTGTGAGCCACCGCCAAGGATCCGCCGGAGTAGTCCACGGCGATGGGTTGGGCGTTCTTCGAAGCCGAATCACCCGTGGTGGAGTAGCGTACGTGACCGACGGCTGATGAGCCCGGCAGGCGCTTGAGCCGATCTTGAGTGAAGATCTCACCCACCAGCCCCATCTCGCGGACGAAGCGCAGGTTGATGCCGTCGTTGGCCACGATGCCCGCGGATTCCTGTCCCCGGTGCTGAAGCGCGTGCAGTCCGAGGTAGGCCAGATTAGCTGCTTCGGGATGACCGTGAATTCCAATCACGCCGCACATGGGCGCTCGAACCGTAGCACACGCCCATGTTTCACTCCTGTTAATTCTCCGGCCGAACCACGGTCCTCCGTGGTGAATGCGCCACTAGTGCTCTGAACCGGAGTGTAATGCAACCAGCTGGCGCCGTGGATTTCGCGCGCAACGACACCAGCGCGCGAAAGACCAAGCCCGATGCGAGCGGTACGCTTCGGTCTAGGCACTAGCGACGGCGGATCTTTTTCTTGGCCCAGGCAGGCGCCACCGCACCGACCGTGCCGGCCACGCGCGGGAATGCGGGCGGGGAAGCCGGCGCGGGTGCGCTCGCCGGACGCATAGCGGCCACCGCGGCTGGCTTGCTCGCGGCTATGGCCTTGCCGGGCGACGCCATCTTGGGGGGCGCGGGGCGGGCCGCCGGTTTCTCGGTGGAGACCGGTCGCTGCACCCCACGCGAGCTGACCGCGGCACGTGCCGCCGCGATGTCGCCCATGTCCACCTTGCCGCGATAGGCTGCGCCCAACTCCATGGTGACCCGCGGGGCGGCCAGGTCGCCGACCACGCGTGCCGTGGAGAGAAGCTTGACGCTCTCCGAGGCCACGATGGCCCCCACCAGGGTGCCCGATATGACCAGGTTCCGGACGTCGACATCGGCCTGCACCACGGCACCTTTGTCGACCGTCAGGGTCTGCGTGAGCTGGACTTTGCCATCGATGCGGCCACGAACGACCAGGTCCTCGTCGCCGCGGACCTCGCCGGAGATGTGAGTCTCGGCCCCGATAATGGTTTCCTTTTCAGCCATGGCGCGCGCCTACACGTCCATGTCGACGTTGCCCTTGAACCCGGCCCCGTCGGCGATCACGATGCGCGGTGACTTGGCGTCGCCCACCATCTTGGAATCGGGCTTGAGCTCGATACGCTCGCGCGCCACCACGTTGCCGGTCAGCTTGCCGCTGACCGTGACCGTCTGAGCCTCGACGTCGGCCTCGACCGTGGCGCCGTTTTCGACCGTCACGGACTGGGCCACCGAGATCTTGCCTTTGACCGTACCCTGGATGGTCAGAGCTTCCTCGCCCGTGATCTCACCATCGATGACGATGCTGCTTCCGATAACCGTGTTCGCCATGGGCTTCGTGTCCTTTTCCTTTGCCATGTTGAAAATCCCGTCTCAGGCGCGCTAGGCGCTGCCCGCCTTGATGCCTTCGGGTAGCTCGACGTCCATCTCGATCGTTCCGGAAAACTGGGCCCCATCCTCGATGAGGATTTGCGGGGCGCGGATCTTGCCGGCGACCCGCGCGGATGCTTGCAGGGTCGCTGTGCGCGCCGCGACCACATCACCTTTGGCCTCGCCCTTGATGGTGATCTGGTTGACGTCCATGTCGGCTTCGACGCTGCCGGATTCCTCGATGATGAGGTGGCTCTCCAAGCCGACACGGCCTTCAACGCGGCCCTCGACAATCAGATCTTGCTTGCCCGAGATCTGACCGCGGACCGCGCTTTTGCTGGCAATGAGACAGGGTTCGTCGCTGGCCATCATGTCCTCCTGTGCGCGCCCAGGAAAGTATCCCTGCTGATCTTTGGTGTCAACGTGGCGCTGAGATTAAACCGACTTGAACAGGCGATTCCCTGGCGACAGCCTGAAGAGTATAGTGACAGGAAGAGGTGGCGCCCTTCGAGGAGCGCCAGCGAAGTGGAGGACGGATGGAATCTGGACAGATCGGCTCGGCGACGTTTTTTGCCCCGGCGGAAAGGTCGGATGCTGAGAGCCTGGCTCGGACGGCCGAGAGCATCGTGGCCGATCCGGTGATGCAGGCGGTGCTGCAAGCCACGGGCGGATTGCTCATGGTTCTTGACAGGAATCGCCAGGTCCTGGCCGGAAATCTGGAACCGCTGCAAGTCTTGGGCGTGGAGTCGGGCGAGACTCTTGTCGGCCAGCGCCCGGGCGAGATTCTGGGCTGCATCCACGCGCACACCGGTCCCGCCGGCTGCGGAACCTCGATGCATTGCCAGCACTGCGGCGGCGTGTTGACCATCCTGTCCGCGCAGGCGTCCCAGCAGCCTGCCAGCGGCGAATGCACCCTCGCCCGTCGACAGGGCGACAGCGTGATTTGTTCGCATTACCAGATCAAGGTGACCCCGTTGACCCTGGCCGTGGGCCGGGTCCTGGTCTGCGTGTTTCACGACATCTCGGGTGTGCGCCGGCGCGAACTGCTCGAGATGATCTTCTTGCACGATGCACGCAACCTGTTGGTTGGACTACAAGGTTGGGGCGAACAGCTTCGCGAGGAGACCCAGTCGGAGGCCGCACGCAACATGGGGCGCCTGGTGGATCAACTGATCCGCGAGGTGGAGTCCCAGGACGTTCTCCTGCGCGCCGAATCCGGCTACCTGCGGGCCCGGCCCAACTCCATGCCGGTGAAGGGTGTCCTCGAGACCATGCAGGACCAGTTCCGCAATCATCCCGTTTGCCGCGATAAACACCTGCGTATCGATCCGGTGGCCGAGAACGAGATGTTGGTCACGGACAAGGGCTTGCTGGTTCGGGTGCTGGGAAACATGGTCACCAACGCGCTCGAGGCCTCTCCCGCCGGCAGTGAGGTGCGCTTGTGGTTCCAGCGCTCGCTGGGCGGCTCGATCTTTCACGTGCACAACCCAGGGGTGATCCCACCCTCGGTGGCCGCGCGCATCTTTCAGCCGCATTTCAGCAGCAAGGGCCGTAACCGTGGCTTCGGCACCTACGCCATGCGCCTGCTGGGCGAGCACTGTCTGAACGGCCGGGTCAGCTTCGTCACCGACGCCGTCACCGGAACCCACTTCTCGATCGAGATCCCCTAGCCTGCTAGACCCCGATGTGCTTGAGCAGGGCCATGACCTCTTTCAGGTCGTGCCAGGCCTCGCGCTTGCGGCTTTCATCCCGTAGCAGAAACGCGGGGTGATAGGTCGGCATCACCGGGATGCCTTGGTAGTGCTTGAGGTTGCCGCGCAGGCGCGTGATGGGCGTGTGTTCGCCGGTCAGCAGGTGTGCCGCGAACTTGCCCAGGGCCACGATCACGCGCGGCTGGACCACGGCGATTTGTTTGCGCAGGAAGGGCTCGCACGCCGCCACCTCGTCGGGCTCGGGGTTGCGGTTGCCCGGCGGACGACACTTGATGACGTTGCAGATGTAGACGCTCTCGCGGTCCAGGTGCATGGCCTGGATCATCTTGGTCAGCAGTTGTCCCGCCGCCCCGACAAAGGGCTCGCCCTGCGCGTCCTCGTCGGCCCCGGGGCCTTCCCCCACGAACATCAAGTGCGCTTCGGGGTTGCCGACGCCGAACACGATGTGCCGCCGGCCCTTGGCCAGCTTGCAGCGTTGGCAGTCGCCCAGTTCGGCGCGCACCAGGGTCAGACCGTGGCCGCCTCGGGGCAAGGGTGGATCTGCATCCGCGGCGAACGCGGCTTCCACGTCGTTGGGGTTGGTCAGGGGCTCGAATTCCGCCGAGGCCGCGGGAGTGGTGGCGGGGGGATTGAGACGCGGGCTGGGCGCTTGGGAAACCCCGACCAGGCCACAGCGCGCCCGGGCCTCCAGATGGGTGCGCAGGCCGGCGGCGATGGCCCGCAGCTCGTTGCGCATCTCCTCCACGTCACCCCTTGGCCAGCGGGGCGTCCAGCGCCATCGCGTAGTAGAAGGTGGCCGCGGTCTCCGCCGAGAATCCCGGCTGGCGACCCATGGCCCCCTGCTCCGACCTGCGATCCAACTCGGAGAGGATGGCGCCGTGGGCCTCGAAAAAGCCCTGATCGGTTGAGACGGCAAAGGCCCGTCCGGCGGCCACGGCCGAGCAGGCGTTCCAGGTGTTCTCGTCCATGGGACGCGCCACGAAGGAGCGCGCCACCGACGACGAGACCCGTTCGCGCAGCCAGGCGCCGATGAAGGGCGTGGGGCCCTCGGCACCCAGCACCGCCAGTACGCGCGTGGCGGTGGTGCACGAGAAGTCGAAGAGCCCGTCGACCGCTTTGGCTTCGGAGGTGAAGGGTGGCGGGGACTTCATGCCAAAGATCGCCTCGACGAAACGCCTGACCAGCGAGCTCAGGCCGCGATCCCCCACGGCGCGTGCGTAGTCACCCAAGGTCCAGGCCAGAAAGCCTGGATCGCGGAACTCACGACCCCGCGGGATCTCCAGATCATTCATGTAGGCGCCCAGCAGGCGGGCCGCGGCGGTGGCGTGGTCCTTGCGGCGATCGTCGTCGTTGTCAGGGCGCAGGATGCGGGGATCGGCCAGCACCGCCCGCAGCACCATGGCGCAGTCGTAGGCCGCTTCGTCACCGGCGTCGGGGCCCAAGGCCGAGGGGATGAACTGGTCCCAGCTCTTGTGAACGAAATCCCACGCCGCCGCGATGTTCAGCGAGAAGTGATCATTGCGCGAGAGCGCGTGCGCGCGTGACCACACCCAGATGGCGGAGAGGGTTCCGTGAAAGTCGCTGTCCTCCGAGCCGGGCCAGGGCGGCACGTTGCCACGTTGGGGACCGCCCATGACTTGGCGTTGGGCCAGGACCTTACCAGCCCCGGCCAGGCGGGTGCTGGCCAGGCCGGCATAGGTGCGCAATTGCTCTTCTCGCGAGGCGCTAGACATCCTTGCTACCCTTCCCGCTCCGGCGGCCGCGGCGCTTGGCGGTCCTTGGAGGCACTGGTTCGGACACCGGTGCGGCTGGTTCGGAACCGCGCGGTGCCAAGGTGAAAGCGGTGATGGTATCCCAGATCCTCACGGCGATGGATTCCTTGTGTGCGGCGGCCAGGTCGACCACCCGACCGTCGGCGAAGACCATGGTAACCGCGTTCTGGTCGGTGCCAAAGCCCAGCCCGGCCTTGCCCACCTCGTTGGCCACCACCAGGTCGCAGCGTTTCTCTTTCAGCTTCTGGCGGGCGCGGGCCACCAAGGCCTCGCCCGAGATGCCCACCTCGGCGGCGAAGCCCACCAGGAACGGCGTCGTGCCCTTGCGTTCCTGTCCCAGTTCGGCCAGCAGATCCGGGTTGGCGACGAGAGCCAAAGAGCGCGCCGGACGGTCCGTCACCGGACGGGAATCACGGCGCGAGAGCTTGCCGAGCACCCGCACGCCCGGTCGGAAGTCAGCCACGGCGGCGGCCATGACCACCACGTCCACCTGGAAGGCCACGCGGCGCAGGGCCTCGCGCATCTCCAGCGCGGATTCCACGTCGATACGGCGGGCAATCCCGTTGGGCGTGGGCAGCGAAACCGGGCCGGCGATGAGCGTGACCTCGGCCCCTTGCGTGGCCGCGGCCCGGGCCAGGGCAAAGCCCATCTTGCCCGACGAGCGGTTGCCCAAGAAGCGCACGTCGTCCACCGCCTCCCAGGTGGGCCCGGCGGTGATGACCACGCGGCGACCGGCCAGAGCGCCTTCGGACTTGGGGCTGATGGGGGCGCCGGCCAGGCGCGCCTCGATGGCGGTCACGATGGCTTCCGGGGGCACCATGCGTCCCGCGCCCACCCAGCCGCAGGCCAGCTCGCCGGAGTCGGGGCCCACCGTCGAGAAACGCCCGCCCTCGGTCAGCCGGGCCAGGTTGGCCTGGGTGATGGGGTTCTCCCACATGTTGGTGTTCATGGCGGGCGCCAACAGGATGGGCGCGCGGGTAGCCAGGACCACCGCCGACAACAGATCATTGGCCATGCCCGCCGCAAAGCGCGCGATGGCATCGGCGGTGGCCGGCGCCACCACCAGCAAATCCGCCTGTGAAGCCAGTTGGATGTGTCCGATGCGCGCCTCTGGCGTGGTTGCGAACATCTCCAGGGCCACGGGGTGCTCGGACAAGGCCTGCATGGTGAGCGGCGTGATGAACTCGCACGCTGCCTGCGTCATGACCACGTGGACCGTGGCCCCGGCTTTGCGCAACAGGCGGCAGAGCTCGGCGGCCTTGTAGGCGGAGATCCCGCCGGTGATGCCCAGCACGATCTTTTTGTCCTGCAGTACCGCGGTCATGGCGACCGTACTTTACCGCAGGAATGGCCCAGGGCCGGTCGGGAAAAGCAGTTAGTTGGAATCCCTGGGGGCGTCGCCGGCCGAGGCGTCGGGAGGACAGGCCCCGGAGCCGGTGCAAGTGTTGAGCGAGCAGGTAATCGTCGAGTCGGAAGCGATAGAGCATTTCCCGGCGAGGCCTTGGACGCAGTTGAGGGCGAGCGGCGAGGATCCGCAGTTGTGAGTGTTGCACGCGGGCGTGACGATGTACGCACCGCCGCCGCCCGTTGTGCGCACACAGACTTTTCCGGGTGTCTGAGGACCGCCACACCCGTCAAGCCACGACGGCAAGGCTGGTGTGACCGAAATCAAATCCGGGCCCAGCAAACTGCAGGATGGTTCACACCCGGTCTATCGGTTCGGACTTTCGGCTACAGCAGCACGGGCCCCGTGGTGTTCCCGCCCTTGTAGATGCGGGCCGCGTTCATGTGCCCGTGGCGGTGCCAGCGCAGGTACAGGTGCGCAAGTCGGGCGATGATCTCGTCGCGGTTGGAGCCTGCCAGCAGCGAGTCGTCGACGATGTTCAGGATCTCGGTGCGCGCGTCTCGTGGGTGGAACATGAAGGTCTTGCCGAACAGCGGATCCGTCCCGTCCCACACCACCCTCGCCTCCAGGATCGCGCCCACCTCGAAGCCGATGGTGTCGCGGCGCTCGACCACGCTGAAGCGCGCGCCGGCGATCACGTCCTCCAGCTCGATGCGGTTGCCCTTCACGTCTGCGATGTCGAACAGGCTGCGGTGGCTGGTGGCGATGCGGGCCAGCGCCATGCGGCGCTCGGCGTTCTCCGGGGTGGCGGGCGTGCGGGCCAGGGCCACCTGCACGGGCGGCCGGCCCTCGGGCAACGGACGCTCGATCACGTACCACTCCAGGAACGCCACCAGGCGCGCCTCGTAGACCTCGTGGTCGTCCTCGAAGACCTTGCCGTTGCGTTCGAAGTACTCCTCGCGCGCGGTCTTGATCTGCTCGCGATAGGGTGGCGCCGCGAACTCGGTGGCCAGCTCATCCATCAGGGAATGGATCAGGCCAGGCTCGGGCCGCGGGACGGGGGGGGATTGGTCGCTCACCGGGCTTGGTCCATCAGTTTGACGAAACGATCGAATAGGTAATTGGGATCATTGGGTCCGGGCGAAGCCTCGGGGTGGTACTGCACGCTGAAGATGGGCAGGTGGTCGTGGCGCATGCCCTCGACCGTCTGGTCGTTGAGGTTCACGTGCGACAACACGGCCTTGCCCTGCAGCGAGGCCACGTCCACCGCGAACCCGTGGTTCTGCGAGGTGATCTCCACCTTGCGCGTGGAGAGGTCCATGACCGGGTGGTTGGCGCCGTGGTGGCCGAACTTGAGCTTGTAGGTCTTGCCGCCCAAGGCGAGGCCCAGGATCTGGTGGCCCAGGCAGATGCCGAAGATGGGTTTGCCGCTCTGGCAGAGGGTGGCGGCGGCGTCGATGGCGTCGGACACGGCCGCCGGATCGCCCGGGCCGTTGGACAGGAAGATGCCGTCGGGCTTCATCCCCAGCACGTCCTTGGCCGGGGTGGAGGCCGGCACCACGGTGACCGAGCAGCCGCTGTGGCGCAGGCGGCGCAGGATGCCGCGCTTGATGCCGAAGTCGTAGGCCACCACGTGGTGGCGAGCCTGCGGCAGCGGGGCCTCGGTGCGCGGGGCCTGCCACGGGCCCTCGTTCCATTCATAGGGCTGCTTGCAGGTGACGTCCTTGGCCAGATTCTGCCCCTCCATCGAGGGCGACGTGCGGGCCATCTGCACGGCGGCGTTGGGGTCGTCGACCTTGCGGGTGACCACCGCGCGCTGGGCCCCGCCGATGCGCAGCCGTCGCGTGATGGCGCGCGTGTCGATGCCCGTGATGCCGGCCACGCCGTGCTTGGCCATCAGTTGGTCGAGATCGCCTTGCGCGCGCCAGTTGGACACGCGCGGTGACAAATTGCGCACCACGAAGCCGGCGCAGTACGGCCGGTCGGATTCGAAGTCCTCCTGGTTCACGCCCACGTTGCCGATTTCGGGCGCCGTCATGAGCACGATCTGGCCGCGGTACGAGGGATCGGTCAGCACCTCTTGGTAGCCGGTGATGGCCGTGTTGAAGACCAGCTCGCCTGTCATGTCGGCGGCGGCGCCGAAGGCCGTGCCCCGGTAGACAGTGCCGTCCTCCAGGGCCAAGAGAGCCGGAGCGTGGACGTGGTCAGAAGGAGAGCTTGTCATCGATGAATACGGGGCTCCCACCTACCACAGTCAGCACGCATCGGCCACGCATGGCGCGTCCCCCGAACGGGGTGTTGCGGGCCTTGGAGCGGAAGCGCGTGGGGTCGCAGGTCCAGGCGACC
>CAZHUY010000112.1:0-19279 GCA_964535465.1 uncultured Myxococcales bacterium | reverse complement strand
TCCCGTGCTTTTCAACCTTTTTTCTGATCCGGAATCATGAACGGTGATTTAGCAAGAGCAGCGGCGGTGCCAGCAGCGCGAGCAGCAGCTCGAAGTCGGGTGGATCCTCCGCCGGCGGCACGAGCCACAGTGGGGGCAGCAAGGCGAGCGGCGGCGCGACCAGCAGCGGGGGGAGCAGTGAAGGGAGCAGCGCGGAGAGTAGCGGTGGCACCACCAGCAGCGGCGGCGCCACCAGCAGCGAGTCGATGACCAGCTCGGGTGGCCAGACGGGTTCAGGGGGGGCCTCGGCCAGTGGGGGCTCGTCAGCGTCGGCTGGGTCGACGGCCAGTGGCGGGCAATCCGGCGCGGGCGGCTCCAGCGCCATCAGCATCCCGGACGCGGCCGTGGATGCGTACCTGCCTCCCCCAGATGCAGCGATGTGTAAGCCCACCGGGACATGCAGCGAAGCCGACGTGACCGTCACCAAAGGCTCGGGCGTGCACTGCTGCTACACCTACGAGAACTGGGTCAATACCGGCAGCGCCACCATGACGTTGAAGACCGACGGCTTCGGCGTGAACTGGACCGGCAACACGCAGTTCGTGGGCCGCAAGGGCATCAGGCCGGGCACGGGTGATATCGTCACCGAGTACACGGCCAACTTCTCGCCCAACGGCAACTCCTATCTGTGCCTGTACGGATGGACGACCGAACCCCTGGTCGAATACTACGTCGTGGACGGCTGGGGCAGCTGGCGTCCGCCGGGAGGGCAGGCCATGGGGACGGTCAGCAGCGACGGCGGCACCTACGACATCTACAAGATGACGCGAACCGATGAGCCCTCGATCATCGGCAAGGCGACCTTCCCGCAGTACTGGAGCGTCCGGCAGCAGAAGAAGACCAGCGGGACCATCACGCTCGCCAATCACATCAAGGCGTGGGCCAACAAGGGAATGAACATGGGGACCTTCTACGAGGTCTCGATGACGGTCGAGGGATACCAGAGCAGCGGCACGGCGGACGTGAAGTTTTCGATGAAGTGAGCCGCCGGGCGGCTATTCCGCCATCTGCTGGGCCTCCAGCATGCCCAGGGCGCGGTCGACCGGCACAACGAAGGCGAATCCCACGCCGGGTTGGTCCAGCTTGCCTGCCCGGACCATGGCCTTGAGCACCTGGTCGACCAGCTTCTCCTCGAGAATGATCAAGATGATCTCCTTCTCGGGTTGGATGGCCAGCCCCAGAATCCCAAGCCGCTCGCGGATCCCTCGACCGCGCCCGTGCATCACGGTGGCCGCGGGCGCGCCGGCCTCGATGGCCGCCCCCACCACCTTGTCGGCCTTGCCCCGTTGCAGGATCGCGATAACCATCTTCAGAGTCATTTTGCTTCCCCTGATATCTGCCGCGCCCATTCCTCATCGGCCTCGGCGGTTTTCTGTTGCTTGGCGGCGGCCGGTTGTTTGCGAATGAAGGGTGTGGTTCGTGTCACCAGAATGCCCATGGCCAAGACCGAAATGATGGGCCAAACCGATCCCATGGCGATCAGGGAAAACCCATCGGGCGCCCCCACCGCGGAGGCCACCCCCAGTCCCAGGGCGATCAACACCGGCGAGGTGATGTCCCCGGCGGCGACCCCACCCGAATCCCAGCCGATGTTGACGAACTTCTCGTCGCTCAGGGCCGTGAGGACAATCACCAGGGCATAGCTGGGAATCACGATCCACATGGTCGGCCAGCCGAACAGGATCTTGGCTACGCCGATGACCAGACCCACCCCGACCCCGAAAGCCACGGTGTGCATGACCAGGCCCTTCTTGAAAGCGCCTGACGTGACGTCCTCCACGGTCATCCCCAGCGCCGCCAAGGCAGGTTCTGCCCGGCTGGCGCCATAGCCGGCGACGAAGCCGAACAACATGACGGCCAGCTTGCCCCAGAAGCGGCCGTAGCGGCCGTCCGGCCCCACCCCCACGAGCTCGAAACCCTGGCCCGAAAACGAAACGACCGAGCTGCGCCCCACCTGTTCGCCCAGCGGGTCCAATCCCCATTGCAGGCCGATCTTGAACAGGACGAGGCCGATGAGGGCGCACACGATGCCTGCCACCACCTGCGCCAGATCGCGGATGGGCTCGCGCAACACCAGCCGTTGCAGCAGCAGCATGATGCCCACCAGCGGGATGATGGCCAGACAGGCGGAGATGAAGTTTTGGCCGACGGCCGCCAGGAAATTGAACTGGCCGGCGAGGTTCGCGCCCTCCGCCGCCCGCTGGGCCAGGAAGGCGCGGCCTTCCGCGGGCGACAAGAAGTCCCCGGTCCATGAGTGGTACAGGCCCATGCCCAGGAAGAGCGCGATGGGCCAGATCGAGCACAGCGTGATGATGCCAAACCCGGCCATGCCGTCGCGGTCGCGCCCCAGGGCCGAGGATAGACCCACACCCAAGGCCAGCAGCAGCGGCGCGGCCACGGTCCCGGTGGTGATCCCTCCGGCATCCCAGGCGACGCCAAGCAGGGCCGAGGCGTGGGGATCCCGCGCGGCCAGCAGGCTCAGCACGAACACCGTGAGCAGCCCCGGGATCAGCGTGCGCTTGAGGCTCCAGCCGCGCACCAAGCGCAGGATGCCATTGCAGGCGCCCAGGCCGACCCCGATGGACAACACCCAAAGCACCATCTCGGTGCGGACGTTGAGGTAGTCGAAGAGCAAGGGCGCCTGTTGCGGCGAGATCTTCTCCCCCAGGATGCGCAGCGAGCTGATGGCCGGCTCGGCCATGTTGGCCACGCTGCCCAGGATGCAAGCGGCCAGCAGGATCACCTTCAGCCGAGCCTTGGCCGGCAGGGTCGAGCCTATGTTCTCGCCGAGAGGCATCACCCCGATGCGCAGGCCATCGATGAAGAAGACCAGCCCGGCCACCACGCTGCACATGCCTGCAGCAAGGCCCAGGGGGTTGTCCAACCTCATCAGGCGAAACACCAGGAACTGAAAGCCCAACAGGAAAATGGTGATGGGTGCGATGGCCTTGACCTGCTCCAACACCTTGTCTTGAACGTAGGGCGCAAGGATGGACCAGACCAACTTCTTGTCGATCCGGGGTTTGTAGGTGACCTGGATATGTCCGCTGGACTTACTCACGGGACCCTGAGGCGGCGGCGAGGTGTCCCCAAGTTACTGAATCCCCGGACCTTGACAAGGCGGATCGTGCCGCCCCGCTGGTGCCCATCAGCCGATGAGCGCGCACAGCTCGGCCGCTGCGCTCGCCGGATCCGGCGCACTGCACAGGGCCGACACCACCGCGATCCCGTCCGCGCCCGCCGCCATCACATCAGCGGCGTTGCCACGGTTCAATCCCCCGATGGCCACCAGGGGCAGGCGCGTGAAGGCCCGGATGCGCGCCAGGCCAAGTAGGCCCCAGGGCTGCTTGGTGTCGGTCTTGGTCGGTGTGGAGAAGATGGGGCTCACGCCCAGGTAGTCCACCGGCTGCTGCGCGGCGCGCTCCACGTCCTGCCAGGTCTCGACTGACAGCCCGATGATGGCCTTGGGCCCCAGCAACCGTCGCGCTGTCGCGCAGGGCAGGTCGCTCTGCCCCATGTGCACGCCGGCCGCGCCCACCGCCAGGGCCACGTCCACCCGGTCATTGATGATGAGGGGGATCTGGCGTGGGCCGAGCAGCGCCTGGACGTGCTCGGCCTCGGTCACGAACTCGCGCGTAGAGAGGTCCTTTTCGCGGATCTGCACGCAGGTCACCCCCCCCTGCACCGCCTGGGCCACCACGTCGAGCAAGGGGCGGCCCAAGCAGAGCCCGCGGTCCGTGACCAGATAGAGGCCGCGCATGTCAGCCAAGACGGATGCGCTTCTCGATTGTGGCGC
The DNA here is from genome assembly GCA_964535465.1 of uncultured Myxococcales bacterium. Lineage (GTDB taxonomy): Bacteria > Myxococcota_A > Polyangia > Fen-1088 > Fen-1088 > Fen-1137. The sequence continues at coordinate 15,444 of CAZHUY010000112.1, read as the reverse complement.
CGTTCAGGTTGTAGAGGGCGTCCAGGAAGCGCACCTGCAGGCTGCCTGGACCCTCCGCGCCCTCGGCCGCTATTTCGCCGGCGATGCCCATCACCACCATGGCCTGGGCCGCCGCCTGGCCGTAGTTGCGGTTGACGGCGGCAAACGCCCCGCACAGGGCGGTGGCGGCGCAACCCAGGCCGGTCACGAGCGGCATCATGGGGTGACCGTTGGCGATCTGGCTGACCCCGGCCGCGCTGACGATGTAGTCGATGGCGCCGCTGACGCAGACCGCCGCTCCCGTGGATTCGTGCAACGCCTTGGCCGCGGCCACGGCATCGTTGGAGGCCGCGCCGCTGTCCACGCCCTTGGTCCGCGCCCGTTCTCCACAGGTCGCCATGATCTCCGAGCCGTTGCCGCGGATGATGGCCGGCTTGATGGCGGCCAACAGCTCGCGCACCGTCGAGGTTCGGTAGGGCGTGGCGCCCGCGCCTACGGGATCGATGATGATGGGGATCCCGCGCTTGGCCGCGTGCTCGGCCGCCAGGAACATGGACTCGACCCAGGGCTTGCTGAGCGTGCCTATGTTGATGACCAGGGCCGAAGCGATGGCCACCATGTCCGCCATCTCCTCCTTGGCGTGGGCCATCACCGGGGACGCGCCCACCGCCAAGAGCGCGTTGGCGGTGTTGTTCATCACCACGTAGTTGGTGATGTTGTGGACCACCGGCCCTTGTTTGCGTAGCTCAGCCAGCGTTGTTCCGGTTTCGAAGACATCTCGGTCGGCCATTGCGTACCCTCCTCGCGTCCGTGCTCTAGCGACTCGAAGCCCGTGGGTCAAGGCAGCAACGCAAGAGCCACCTGCAGCAGGCTTCCCGGTCTGGCCAATTAGCACCTTGCCTTCCACCTTGAAGGAGAGACTCGTCAGGGAGCGGGCGCTAATTAACTTGCCGCGCTTCGATTCCATCGACCAAGATACGTGCCTCCTTCAACCTCAACTCGGCTCGGGTTCATGAGATACACACCATCGTTTCTCCGCGCACTCGTGCTGCTCTTCCTTCTCGCCCCCGGCGCGGGTTGTTCGGAGGGCGGCGAGGCCAAGACCGTTACCGCGCCAGACGGGGCGATCGATGTCATCCACGACGAGATCTTCGACGACGCCGTCCCGCACGAGTTCATCATCGAGATCAGCCAAGCGGAGTGGGAGGGCATCTCGCAGGACATGCTCGACTACGCCGAGAAGTTCCCGATCACGCCGCTGTACGACGGCGACGGCCGCGAGTACCGCACCGACAAGTACCGCAAGGCCGACTTCATCTACCGTCGCCCCGACGGGAGCGAGGTGAAGCTGGAGCAGGTGGGCATCCGCTCGCGCGGCAACGAGTCGCGCCGGGTGCCTTACCGGAACGGCCACTACTACAAGTCGCACTTCAAGGTGAAGTTCGACGAGACCTTCGACCTGGCCGAGAACGATCCCCAGTACGCGACCATCGACAAACGCCGTTTTGCCGGGTTGAAGGCGCTGAACTTCAAGTGGAGCCGCTACAACTCCTGGGACAGCTACGCCAACCAGTCGAAGATCAACGAGCTCTTCAGCTACAAGCTGCTGGCGGGTGCCCAGGTGGCGGCGCCGCGCATGTCCATGGGCGTGCTCAAGTTCCGCATCGATGGCAAGGAAGTGAACTACGGCCTGTACGGCATCGTCGAGCCGGTGGACAAACCCTTCCTCTCCCGGCACTTCAGCAGCAACGACGGCGATCTCTACAAGTGCCTGTATCTCGGCGCGGGCCCCCACCTGACCCCATCATCCATCGAGGGCGATCTGGTCGGCGTGAAGGATCCCGACATCAACTACCGCCCCATCTACGACCTGCAGACCAACGAGGAGACCAGCACGCACGCCGCCCTCAAGAGCTTCGTGCAGAACCTCAACACGCTCAGCGGCCAGGATCTGGTCGACTACCTGGACGCCAACTTCGACGTGGACAGCTTCATCCGCTACCTGGCCATCGGGATCTACATCAGCAACCTGGACGACTACCGCTTCCTGGCCAACAACTACTATCTTTACTTCAACGACAAGGGGAAGATCGCGTTCATCCCCTACGACTTCGACATCTCGCTCGGCACCAACTGGCACGGCGACTTGCCCTACGAGGAATACATCAATCAGGCCATCTTCAGCACCGTGAACCTGCCAGCCGCCTGGGGTGACGACTCTCCGCGCCCGCTGGTCGACAGGGTGCTGGCCGTCGACAAGTACCGCCAGCGCTATGTGCAATTGCTCAAGGACGATGCCCTGGCCGCCAACAAGCTCTTCGTCTTCAGCCAGTACCAGGCCAAGTTCGACCAGCTCTTCGCGCTCTACGGCGACAAGACCGACAGCGACACGATGGACGCCGACCCCATGGGTCTGGCCGGTTACGAGCAGAAGTACTTCATCGACAAGACCAAGAACGTGCTCGACCAACTCAAGATCGGGTACGCGGGGTACGAGGTGGAGTAGGCGCGGCCGGGAAGGCCATCCTCCTCGATGATCCGGACGATCCTCCTGGTAGCCAGTGTGGTAAACGACCCGGCATGCGCACCTATCGCTATGTGATCGCCGACGTCTTCACTGACCGCAAGCTGACCGGCAACGCGCTGGCGGTTTTCACCGACGCGCGCGGACTGGACGACGGCACCATGCAGGCCCTGGCGCGCGAGATGAACCTGTCCGAGACGGTCTTCGTGTTGCCGCCGACCCAGGGTGGCCACGCCCGCTTGCGCATCTTCACGCCCGCCCGCGAGGTGCCGTTCGCCGGACACCCGGTGCTGGGCGCGGCCTTCGTGCTGGCCGCACCCCTGCAATTGGCGACCCTGCGCTTGGAGACAGGCTCGGGCCTGGTGGAGCTGAGTCTGCAGCGCGACGGCCACACCCTGTCGTTCGCCACCATGGTGCAGCCGTCTCCCACCATCGCGCCCTTCTCCGATCCCGAGCGTCTGTTCCGCGCCTTGGGCGTGGCCGGCTCGCGCGTGCCCCTTGCCATCTACGATAACGGCATTCGCCACGTGTTCGTGGTGGTCGACAGCCCGGACCAGGTGGCGACACTGCGCCCGGATCTCGCTGCCCTGTCCACCATTTGCGAGGCCAACGGCTTCAACGTGTGCGCGGGCCAGGGCGACAACTGGAAGACGCGCATGTTCGACCCGTACCTGGGCGTCGCCGAGGATCCCGCGACCGGATCGGCCGCGGGGCCCTTGGCCTTGCACTTGGCGCGCGCCGGCCTCATCACTTTTGGCCAGCAGATCCGCATCGAACAGGGCGCCGAGGTCGGCCGTCCGTCGACTCTCTACGCCCGCGCCCTGGGCAGCGCGGAACGACTGGAACGCATCGAGGTGGGCGGCAGCGCGGTCCTCGTGGCGCGCGGTGAGTTCGTCCTGTAGCGGCTTTGTTCCCCTGATGGTCGGCGGCGTGGCCAGGTGATCGCCACCGCGATGGAGGGAATCTGGGTTTTCGCCCAGGTGCTGAATGAAAGTCACGGTCGCGTGGTCCTGCCCATCGGTCCGTGCGCCTGATTGGCGTGAGCCGTGCGCGACTCGCCGCCTGGTACGCGGCACTTGCGCGCTCACCGTCTGCACGTTCGTCACTTCGCCTGTTTGCGGCCGTGAATGCCTTCCCGAGGGCGCTAGAATGGAAAGCGGGAAGGGGCAGCGCTGTTGGGCACGCGAGTCACCAAAGTCATCGAATGGATAAGGAGGTGGATGGGGTTGGTGCTCGCGCTTTCGGCCATGGCGGTCCTGTTCCTGCTTTCGCGCCAGACGCTGGTCACCGCCGCCCTGACCCTGGCCAATCTGAAGGCCATCGCGCTCTTCGCCCTGCTGGTCTTCGCGCTGTGGACCCTGGCCTCGGCGATGGCCTGGCGCGCGCTGCTCGCCTCGTCAGGCATTCGAAAATCGCCGGGTCTTGGTCGCCTGTGGCTGGTCCGCCTGGAGGCGCAGGCGGTGAACTTCGTGCTGCCGCTCGCGGGGGTGGGGGGCGAGGCCCTGCGCATCTCGACCCTGCGCCGAAAGACACAACAGGGAACGGCCAGCGCCGCCTCGGTGATCCTGGACGTCACCACTGAGGTGGCGGCCTGTTTCCTGTTCGCCGCACTGGGTTCGCTGGTGTACTGGCGGGCCCTGCACAACCTGCCCTTGGGCCTGTGGCTGACCGGCGTGTTGACCTCGCTGGCGCTGGGCTTGGGTGCATGGTTCGCCCCGACCCTGCTTCCCTGCATCGCGCGCTGGTCTCTGTGGGGGCAGTGGGCTCGGCGCCTTCGCCTCCTCGCGCTCGTCATGAAACGAGGTCGCCGCTCGGGCATGGGGCAGTCGTTCGCCTGGCACATGGTGGAACGTCTGCTCATCGCCAGCGAGGTCTACATCTATGCGCACGCCCTGGGGCTGCCCATGTCCCTGCTGGGCGCGATCTTCGCCACGGCTCTGCTGACCTTGCTGGGTTCGATCCTGTTCTTCATTCCCGGGCAAATCGGCGCGGCCGATGGCGGCTTGGTGCTGGGCATGCTGGCGTTGGGATTCGCCGTCAGCGACGGCCTGGCGGTGGCCTTGGCGCGACGATTACGCCAGTTGCTGGTGGGCGTGGTGGGTATCGCGATTCTCTTGCTCACCGTCGGCGTGCGCGCTCTCTCCCCGATGGCGGCATCGGCGGGGGGCGTGGCGGGCCAGCAAAGGACGAAAGGCTAAATGCGACTGCTCTACATCCTGCCAGCCGAGGCCTTTGGCGGCGCCGAACGCCAAGGGGTCGTGCACATCGCGAACCTGCCTCGTGCTGGGATCGAGGTGGTGCCCGTGGTGGGTCCGGGCCTGCCGATCCTGGGTCAGTTGGAGCGCGCCGGCGTGCGCGACTACGTCCATTTCTCGGAGTTCCCCGCCATCAACGTCGAGGCGCGTGGCCCCTTGACCAGTTTGTGGCGCCCCTTTGGCTATCTATGGAAGTGGCGCAAGAGCGTGAAGCAGCTCATCGCCCTGGCCCGGCGCGAGCGCATCGACATGATTCTCGCCAGCCGCACCTTTGGTTGGACGGTGGGTTGGGTGGTGGCCCATCGCCTGGGTCTGCCGGTGGTGTGGCGGGCGGGTAGTCAGCCGTCGAGCCGAGCACAACTCTTGACTCTGCACCACTTCGCGCCGCTCTTCGTGCCGGATCTGCTGGTGACCAACTGTGAGGTGGGCCGCCGCATTTACGGCGGTTCGGTACCCGCACCTACGGTGGTCATTCGCAACGGTGTGGACACCACGCGCTTCGATGCCGAGCACGTCGAGCCCCGCTTGCGTCAGCAACTGAACCTGATGAACACCCCGGTGGTCGGCTTGGCCGCGCGACCGGCGCCCGAGAAGGGCTTGTCCTACTTGGCCCACGTGATCGATCGAGTGGCCCGTGATTTCCCCGATGTGCGCTTTTTGGTGGCCGGCGAGTACCCGTGGCGCGGTCACTTTCAACGCCTATTCGCGCGTCATGGCCTGGGCGCGCGCGTGACCTTCCTGGGTCACGTGAAGGACATCGAGGACTTCTACGTGGCTTGCGACGTGGTGGTGCTGACCTCGGAACGGCGCTCCATCGAGCTGTCGTCGAACGCCATCATCGAAGCCATGTCCATGGCCCGCGCCGTGGTGGTCACCGACGTGGGCGGCATGACCGAAGTGGTCGAGGACGGCTACAGCGGCTTCGTGGCCTCGCCCGACGACGACGCCGGGTTTGCCCAAAAGGTCTCGTTGCTGTTGGCGAATCCCCTGCTACGCAAAAACCTCGGGGCGGCGGCGCGTTTGCAGATTCTGCAACGGCATTCACAGGAGAAGGTGTGCGCCAAGCTGGCGACTTTTCTGAAAGCGGTCAGCGAGGCCCGGTATTCCGGGACCGAGGTGCTGCGGCAGTTGTGTCAGCAGGAGACGTGATTGGAGCGTGCCCCCTCGTTGGTTGAGCGGTTGTCCGGCTGGGCTATGCGCCATGGCGGGCTCGTGCTGGTGGGCTTCGTGCTGTTCATTGGACTGGCGGGCTGGCGGGCCAGTCGGCTCAAGCTCAAGACCGACCTGGTCGAGTTGCTGCCGCAGAACGCGCCCGCGGTGGTCACTCTGCGCGAGATGGACCAGCGCCTCAAATCGGTCGCCAACATCGAGGTGGTGGTGCAGAGCCCGGAGCGCGAGGCCAGCCGGCGGTTCGTGGATGCGCTGGTGCCTGCCCTGCGCGCCCTGCCTGGCGACGAGATCGCGTCGGTGGATTGGGGGGTTCGCGAAGAACGCCAATTCTATCAACACTATGGTCCGCTCTATGCGCCGCTGGATGATCTGAAGGAGGCGGAGGCTCGCCTGCAGCGCGAGATCCTTCGCCGCAAGAACCCGGCTTTCATCGATCTGACAGATGACGATGAATGGGTGGCCGAGCTGACCCAGCGGCGGACCAATGAGCTTCTGTCGCGCTTTCCCGACGACCACTTCGCCAGCCAGGATGGAATGGTCTACGCCGTGGTGGTGCGTCTACGCGGCTCGCTGCTGACCCAGGCCCGTGGCGGCAAGACCGTTGCCGAGGTGTCACGGGCCATTCGCGACACCGACCCGCGTCGCTTCCACCCGGAGATGAAGGTGGGCCTGACCGGGAGCGTGCTGTCGGCTCTGGCCGAGCGCAAAGCCCTGGCGGAGGATCTGAAATTGGCCACCACCCTGTGCACGGTGTGCGTGGGGCTGCTCATGTTCCTGTTCTTTCGTGCGCTGAAGCCGATGCTGGCGACGATCATCCCTTCATGGGCCGGGGTGGTGGGTGCGATGGCCGTGGCACAACTGGCTTTTGGCTATCTCAACTCGTCGACGGCGTTCCTGGCGGCCATCATTCTGGGCAACGGCATCAACTACGCCATCATCCAAACCGCCCGCTACGAGGAAGAACGTCGGCAGGGGCGAGCCCCGGCCCAAGCGGCGATGTGGGCGGTCGCCACCACCTGGAGGGCCACGGGGATATCGGCCTGGGGCACGGCCATCTCCTTCGGGGCCCTGTCTCTCACCTCGTTCCGCGGTTTCAGCCAGTTCGGAATCATCGGCGGGGCGGGCATGGTGCTGTCGTGGTTGGGCACGCTCATCGTCCTGCCGCCGCTGTGGGCGCGTTGGGATCACCGGGGACCGCGATCTTCCTCCATGCGCGGCCAGGCCTTTGCCGGTCCTCTCAATTGGGTGGCGCGAAAGGTGGCGCGGGCTCCGCGGGTCGTGCTGCTGTTCGGCTTGGCCTTTTCCGTGGTCGCGCTGTTGGCCATCCCACGCTACGCGCGCGATCCCTTCGAATACGACTACCGCAAACTGGGGAGTCGCAGCGAGGCGCGGGCCCGATTGGAGACGCTCTCTTCTCGGCTCGACCCCATCTTTGGCCGCAATCTCTCGCCCGGCTTCATCTTGGTCGATAACCCCTCGCAGGCCCCAGCCGTCAAACGCGCTCTGCGCGCCCGCGATCCCGATGGTCGGGTGGTGGCCAAGATCTCCATCATCCAAGACCTGTTGCCGGGTGACGAGGCCGCCCAGCAGGCCAAGCTGGGTGTCCTCGACACGATTCGCCGCCTCATCGACACCAATCTGGACCTGCTGACCGACGAGGAGAAGGCCAAGCTGCTGCGCTACCGTCCGGCCGACGACCTGCACGTGCTGCACGCCGAGGATCTGCCCATGTCTTTGCGCTACTACTTCACCGAGCGTGACGGTACGGTGGGCCGGCCGGTGCTGTACTTCCCGCCCGAGAACGTCAGCGTGTGGGACGGGCGCTACCTGCTCCGCCTGGCTTCGGTCGTCGAGGACCTGCGTCTGGACAACGGCCAGCAGGTGCGTTCGTCGGGCTCGGGAGTCATCTTCGCCCAGATGTTGAGGTCCATCGTGCGCGATGGCCCGCGGGTCACGGCGGCGGCCTTCGCGGGGGTGGTGCTGACCGTGGTGGCGCTGGTGGGTTTTCGTCGGCAGGCGTGGCTGACCCTGGCCACCTTGTGGATCGGGATCCTGTGGATGATCGGCGGCGCCGCTCTGGCCAACGTACGGGTCAACTTTCTCAACTTCATCGCCTTGCCCATCACCTTCGGGGTCGGCCTGGACTACGGCATCAACCTGCTGGAACGTCACCGCCAAGAAACCTCCCAAGGAGATGCTCGCGTGTTCAAGGCGGTGGCCGGGACGGGCGGGGCCGTGGCCCTGTGCTCGCTCACCACCATCATCGGTTACCTCGCCTTGCTGGTGGCCGACAACCACGCCCTGCGCTCGTTTGGGGCCATGGCCATCGCGGGCGAGATCGCCTGTTCGGGCGCGGCCCTGACCCTCTTGCCCGCGGTGCTGCTCACCCGCAGGTGGCACACAGGGGCAGGTGGACGGTGAAGGTGGAACCCTTGCCCGGACCGTCGCTGTGCGCCTCCACCTGACCGCCGTGCAGATCGACCAATCCTTTGACCAGCGCCAACCCGATCCCCAGGCCGCCCTTGCCGAGATCCGGGCTGGTGTCGGCATGCATGAAAGGTTCGAAGAGCGTGGAGAGGGTTTCGCTGCTCATGCCCACGCCCTCGTCCGCCACCTGAATCACGACCTGCCGGGTTGAAGGGTCGGTGGCGACCGAAACCGAAGCGCGGCGGCCCGGTGGGGTGAAGGTGGCTGCGTTTCGCAGCAGATTGCCCACGACTTGCCTCAAGCGCCCAGGATCCGCCATGACCTGGGGGCTGTCCTCGGCCAAGGTCAACTCCAGCCGCAGACTGCCCTTGTCGAACGCCGGCCGATGATCCTGCACCGTCATCTCGACCAGGCGGTTCACGTCCACCTGTTGCATCTGCAGACGGATCTTCTCGCGGGCGATGCGTGTGACGTCCGACAGATCGTCGATCAGGCGCGCAAGCTGCTCGACCTGGCGCTCGATAACCGCTTTGGCTCGCGTCGCCTGTGCGCTGGTGGGCGCCACCCGATCCAGGGTGTACAGACTCATCTTGATGGGTGACAGCGGATTACGCAGTTCGTGCGAGAGGACGCCCAGGAATTCGTTGTGGCTCCTGTGGATATGGTGCAGCCGCTGTTCGCTGGCGCGCAGTGACTCCCGCGCGCGGTTCAACTCGTGCTGCATCTGACCTCGACCGAAGCTCTCGAAGCGCTCCCAGACCCCGTCGCGTTTGAGCAGGGCAAACTGGTGGTTCCTCATGACGTGAACCACCTCGATGGCCTTGCATCGTTCCAGAGGGTAGGTGCACAGGGCCAGCATGCGGTGTTGCCCTATCACCCGATCGAGGTTGGACTCGTACTCGACAAAGCTCGTGGTCTCGGTCGTGTCCAGCCAGAAGGTGTCGCTCAAACGCAGACCCGCGCTGCCCCTCTTCAACGCGGCCTCCAGTTTTCGCGCCCATGCCAGCGAAGCGCGCTGCCCATCGAAACGTCCGTCCACGAGATACCACTCGGTGTGCGGGATGATCTCGATGCGCTGGCGCTGACGGTAGGAATCCAGGTCGGGCACCGCCTGCTGCAGGGCTTGCCACGCCGCCGCGCTTGGCAGGCAGGGCGCGGTGACCCACAGACAGGACTCATCGTGGCGCAACCCAGCCTTGAAGTAGGGGACCAGGATATCGATGAGGTCCTGCTCGCCAGCATAGAACTCACAGAAGTGCGTACCCCACGGCGCGGTTCCTATCAGCTCGATCCCCGTCGGGCAGCTCATGGCAGGTAGGTGAGATGCCGCGGACAGGCTCCCAGCTCCCGGCAAATGCGATAGCATGCCTTATGAGCTCAACCTGGTTCGAGGTGCAGTACCGCGACGGGCAGAGTCTGCTGCGAGCTTTCGAGCCGACGGTGGCCGAGTTGGAGGCAGCCGCGCCGCGACTGTCCTGCCACTACAACGATCCCTACAACCGGTCCATGCTGACCAACACCACGACCATGTCTTCCCTCGACGTCGTCGAGTACTACCGCGAGTCCCGTCAGCGAGGCGATCGGCTGTTCCTGCTCGAGCTCGACGGCGTGCTGATGGGCGATGCCGATTTTCGACACTTCGACGCGCAATCCGCCGAGTACGCGATTCTGATCGGGGCCCGCAACCAGCAGGGCCGCGGTCTTGGGGGCAAGTTCACCCTCATGCTTCACGCCTTGGCGTTTCGGCCATGGTCCCTGGCACGCGTTTACGTCAACATCATCCCGGCCAACCAACCTTCGCTTCGCATGTTCCAGCGCCTGGGTTACCAATCCGATACCAGCCCACGAGCGCGCAGCCTGGCCGAAGAAGCGGACGACGCGACGCTTTCGATCGATGCGATCAGCTTTCTTCAACGTCATGCCGCGGTGATCGAGGCCGTGACAGTCAGCGAAAGACGTGTGCCTGTGTCCGACATGTGCGACCGCTGAGGATACCTCGCCTTCGATCCCCGCTCAGCGACGGAGACGCGACACCGCCGCACAAGAAACGCCAGGTCCGAGAATGCGTGTCTTGCACCCATGGAGGACCACTTGTCGAGTTTGGAACGCGACTGGCGTCCGGGAATCTAACCTCTCGGCACTTCAAGCAGAAATTGCGACTTTGACCCTTAAGTTTTCCAGCAGGCGACCGATGGCTAAGGGGACGGGAGGATGCCGGAGTATGCGTTCATACCCACAACTCAGCAGGGGGGCTGGCAAAGCCAGACGTAATAATGGGTGATCTAGTACCGCACATTCGCGTAGTGGCCGCTGTCATCGAGCAGCAAGGTAAGTATTTGATTACCCAGAGGCGCCTGACGGGAGTTCTGGCCGGCCTGTGGGAGTTCCCCAGTGGAAAGGTCGAAGCGGGTGAGAGCGATGAAGAAGCTCTCCGCCGCGAGCTGCGCGAGCGGGTCGGCGTGAATGTGGAGGTCGGACGCTCCACGGCTCGCCGTAGCCATCGCTACGATGGCTACGTCGTCGACCTGGTGCTCTACCGCGCGGACATCCTGCCGGGCGAGGAGCCTCAGCCGATTCGCGTCGCCGACTTGCGCTGGGTCCGGCCGCAGGAACTGGAGAACTACGCGTTCCCGCCGGCCGACCAGGCGACCACGGACCTCCTCCTGGGACTCAAGCCGGACCCTTCGATTTCCAGGCCTAGTCACCACTGGCCGATGCGCTCCGAACGCCCGCGTCTCGAGACGCATTAGCCCTTCGCCGATTGATCCGTCTTGCGCTCTGGGGCCGTCGGTGTAAAAGCCGACGGGGATGTCCAAGCGTAAGAACAAGGGCAAGTCGCCGAGACAGTCCGAGAAGAGTCCGGCGCCACCTCTCCCCGAAGCACCACCTTCGCGATGGGCCGAGGTTGGATGGTGGGCCGCCGTCATCCTGACTTGCTGGTCTTTCGGTTTCACCACCATGCAGGGGTCGGACCTGTGGTGGCACATGGCGGGTGGTCGCTGGATTCTGGAAGAGCGCACCCTGCACTTCTCGGACCCGTTTTCGTACACCTGCCACGGCTTCCCCTGGTTCCACCCCGAGTGGTTTGCCGACGTCATCTTCTACGGCTGGGCCAAGCTGTTTGGCGAGGCGACCCTGGTGTGGTGGAAGTGGGCGGTGGTGGTCGGCGCGTTCGCTCTTCTGTTCCGTTTGCTGCGGCAGATCTGCGGGAGCTCGGCGGTTGCCTACCTTGGCATGTTGGCGGCCATCGCGGTGGGCGCGCCTTTCTTCGACATCCGGCCGCAGCTTTACACCGTCCTGGGGTACGTGGTGGTGCTGGCGCTGATGCTGCCCCTGTCGCGCTGGATGTGGGCGCTGCCCTTCGTCTTTATGCTGTGGGCCAATGTGCACAGCGGAATCATGTTGGGGCTGGCGGTGGTGGGATTGGTGTTGGTGTTGGCGCACTTCTACGGTGAGTTCCCGCGGCGCGGAGTTTTGCTAGGGGGGCTATGTCTGCTGGGCTGCCTCCTCAACGGCAACGGATTGCAGGCCATCATCTGGCCTATCCGCTTCGCCATGGACAGCAAGTCGCCCTTCGTCGGAGTGGCCGAATGGTTGCCTCCCTATGCGCCAGGCGGGATCCGCAGCCCGCTCTTCTATCCCTCCATCGCGGTCTTCGTGCTTTCGCTCATCGTGCTCATCGCGACGCGAGCGTACCGCCGCCAGCCTCGGCTCACCCTGTCGAGCGTGCTGCTGGCGTTCCTGACCCTGGTGATGGCGATGCGCAGCCGCCGCTTCATTCCTTTGTTCGGGATCACGCAAAGCCTGCTGCTGGCGCCGGCCCTGATGGCGCTTGTCACCCCCCTGAAACGGCGGCTCTTCACCAAGGCCACCGTCTTGGCTCGTCCACGCGTCTGGCAAATGGCGCTGCCCGCGCTGGCCCTGCTCTTCGGGGCCTGGCGGCTGCACCCCTATCCACTGTCCAGCCACGCTTTCCTGCACCTGACCGCGCAAGACAGCTTTCCTGTCGAGGCCATGAACTTCGTCGAGGCCAACCGGCTCGAGGGCAAGATCTTCGCGCTGTACAACTGGGGTGGCTACGTACAGTTGCGGGCCAACGGGCGGCTGAAGGTCTTCATCGATGGCCGGGCCGGCACCGTATACGACGAGAAGACCTTTCTGCAGTACCTGCGCGTGCTGGGCATGCATAAGGGTTGGGAAGACGTGATCTGGAATTCGGGCGCCGAATTCGTGCTGTGGCCCAAACGCACCCCCAAGCAGATTGATGCCCTCCTGCAGTCGCGACGCTGGCGTGTGCTCTACGCCGATCATGTGGCCTCGCTGATGGTTCGTGCCGAACGGACCGACTTGGGATCGATGCGGCCCACCCCGGACTCGCCTTGGCGGGATCTGGCCCAGGGCTGGTCAGCCATCCGAGTCAAGGACTACGCAAAGGCCGACACCCTTCTACAATCGGCCCTGGACAAGATGCCCAATCTGCGTCCGGCCTGCGAATGGCAGGCCATGGCCAAGGCCAGGCTGAAGCAACGCGACGAGGCCGAGAAGACGCTGGATCGCTGCCAACGTATGTTCCCAGACCCGGAACGCCGCAAGCAGCTCGCGGACCACATCTTCAAAGCTACCGACTGAACGCGCCCCGCCCCGAAAAGTATGGTGGTTCGCAATCCCAGGCTAGACTTGGGCTCATGAACGATGTGCTCGCCATCATTCTCGGGGGTGGACGCGGAACCCGTCTCTTTCCCCTCACCTACAAACGATCCAAGCCGGCCGTGCCCATCGCGGGTAAGTACCGGCTGATCGACATCCCCATCAGCAACTGCCTGAACGCGGGGTTGCGGCAGATCTTCGTGTTGACCCAGTTCAACTCGGAGAGCCTCAACACCCACGTCGCGCGCACCTACAAGTTCGACGTGTTTTCGTCGGGCTTCGTCAACGTTCTGGCCGCCGAGCAGACCGAGGAGGGTGGTGACTGGTTTCAAGGGACGGCGGACGCGGTTCGCCAGGGCTTGCGCCACATGCGGCGTCGACGTGCGCGCGACATGATGATCCTCTCGGGCGACCAGCTCTACAGCATGGATTTCGACGAGATGCTGCGCACCCATCGCGACAGCCAGGCCGACGCCACGGTGGCGGTGATCCCCGTGTCCCCAGAACAAACCTCGGGCTTGGGCATCGTCACAGTCGATAAGACCGGCCGCATCACCCGCTTCGACGAGAAGCCACCCGCTGAACGCCTGCCCGAGCTGCTCTCGGAGATCCCGGGCGGACCACCCGGGCACCTGGCCTCCATGGGCATCTACGTCTTCCGGCGCGAGGTCTTGGAAGAGGCGGTCTCCAATCCCAAGCTCATCGATTTCGGCCGTCACGTCATCCCGGACGCTGTTCCCCGGCAGCGCGTGCAAGCCCATGTCTATCGCGGCTATTGGGAGGACGTGGGGACCATCCGCTCCTACTACCAGGCCAACTTGGCGCTGTGTCAGCCCATCCCGCCCTTCGATTTCTACGATGTCAAACACCCCGTCTACACGCACCCGCGCTTTCTGCCCGCCTCCAAGCTGGAGAGCTGCACGGTCCACAACGCGCTGATCTCCGAGGGATGCATCATGCAAGGCGCCGAGATCGATCGGGCGGTCATCGGCATTCGTTCGCGCATCGGCAAGGACGCGCGCATTCGCAACAGCTTGCTCATCGGCGCGGACCGGTACGAGACGCTCGAGGAGATGGCGGCCAGCCAGGCCAAGGGCATTCCGCCGATGGGGATCGGTCAAAACTCCATCATCGAAAACTCCATCATCGACAAGAACGCGCGCATCGGCCGTGACGTGCGCATCATCAACCAGACCAAGCTCAAGGAGAAGGACGGCGACGGCTACTTCATCCGCGACGGCATCGTGATCGTGCCCAAGGACGGCGTGATCCGCGACGGCACGGTGATCTGAGGCGAGGCATGTTTCGCTTTGGCGTCCTCGGCGTTTCGCATTTTGCCGTCAAGCGCATGATCCCGGCCATTCAGGCCGGTCGTGACGTCTCGGTCGTCGCCATCGCCTCACGCGATCCGGGCAAGGCACGTGAGGCCGCCAGCGCTCTGGGCCTGGCGCGCGCTCATGGTTCGTACCAAGACCTGCTGGCCGATCCCGAGGTCGACGCCGTTTACAACCCGTTGCCCAACCACCTGCACGTCCCCTGGACGGAACGAGCCGCGGCCGCGGGCAAGCATGTGCTGTGCGAGAAGCCCATCGCACTCGATGTGACGCAAGCGCGACGTCTGCTGGCCGCGCGGGACCAGTACGGCGTGCTCATCTGCGAGGCCGCCATGGCCCGCGTCCACCCGCGCTGGCACAAGGTGCGCGAGCTGCTGCGCGAGGCGCGCATCGGCGAGCTGCGCACCTTCGTGGGCACCTTCGGCTACCGCCTGCTTCCCGACAACGTCCGCTACGATCCGGGCATGGGGGGCGGCGTGCTGCTCGACACCGGGTTCTACCCCGTCACCATGAGCCGCTTCTGCTTCGAGGCCGAGCCCACCTCGGTCCTGGCACGCGCCCACCGTCTCCCCGAGCACGGGGTGGATCGCATGACCAGCGCCATTCTGGAATTCCCCAGGGGCCACGCCGTCTTCAGCGTGGGCATGGAGACCTTTCCGGTGCAGCGGGCCCAGCTCATCGGCACCGCCGGCCATATGGAGCTGGTCAATCCCTGGAACCCGGCGGCGGACAGCCCGTCCGAGATTGTGCTCAACACCCAGCCCGAGATCGACAAGCCGGCGCCGCCGCCGCTGTTGTTGCCGGCCGTGGATCAGTACACGCTCCTGGCGGAACAATTCGCCCACGCGGCACAGGCGGGTGGGGCAGGTCCAGTCCCGCTGGAGGATTCGGTGAAGAACATGGTGGTTCTGGACGCCCTCCGTCGCTCGCTCATCAGCGGCCGCGCCGAACCTGTCGAAGCCTGACGGACAGATCCACCATCACGCCTCTTTGCGCCTATCGCGGGGAGGATCGTTTCTCGCAGGGGCTTGCGCGGCGGGCGAAAGCGGCGGACCATTGTGCCGTCAAGCGCTGTGTGGAGCGTGCACTGGCCGTCGAACCTGTGTTT
>CAZHUY010000111.1:5369-19370 GCA_964535465.1 uncultured Myxococcales bacterium | reverse complement strand
GCGATCCGAGCGAAGCGAGGAGCGCCAAATGCCCTATGCGCAACAGGCTCCTAGCGCCGATTGGTGCGGCGAGGTGCGGGCTTGGAACCCGCGCGCCCGCCGGCAGGTTCGTCCAGATCCGTGAAGTTGTCTTCGCTTTCGCGGCGGTACAGGTCGGCTTCGCGAGCGAAAAAGTCGCTCTCAATGGCATTGAAGGCGCCACTGATGCGCGACCCCGCTCGGCTGCCCTCGCCAGCGGCCGCCATGGGTTGCGACGGTCGCTTGACCTCGCTGTCGGGCGCGCCGGCCGTCGGCGCGTGGCCCGGCTTCGCCACATCGGCTGCGGGACCGGTGGTGGATCGCTGAGCTTCCTCGACCAAGCCCGGATCGAGCGCCACGGAAACCCCGGAATCCGCCCTCTTGTCCTTCTTGTGCGAGGCTGCTGACGACGACGCGACGGAAAGAGTGCCGGTGATGCGACGCCCGCCGGGTTTCAAAGGCGCTGTCGGCGCATCCAACGCCGGGTCCTCGCGCCCCACGGGCGTGGTGGATTTCTCCAAGCGATCCAGTTCGGCCATCAGGACGGGGTCGAGCTGGACCGAAACTCCCGAGCTGGGAGCCTGGGGGCGGACGATCCGTTGCGATGGAGAGATCGAGAGCGTCCCCGTGATGCGCGCACCCCGAGCCGCCTCGCCCTGTGCACCCGTCGCCGATCCCGACTTCTCGGGCTTGGCAGGTTCATCCGCGCTGGAGACGGGAGCAGCAGCCTTCTCATCAGAAGTTGGCTTGACCAAGGCCGGATCGACCGACACCGAAGCGCCGACGACGGGAACAGGCCCGCTCTTCCGATTCGCGGAAGACTGCGAAACCAAGGTTCCTGTGATTCGGCCCTGTCGAGGGGCAGAGCTCTCGGCGACCACCGGGGCAACAGGAGCCGATGCAGCCCCCCCCACGGCCCCTCGGGACGACTGATCCGACGGTGAGGCCATGCCGGTTGCGGGAGTCACCGCGGGCCTGCCCGCCACGTTCAATACGGGGGCACCGGCCACGGGCGTCATGGCGGGGCTTCCCATCGGCCTCACCACAGGCGAGCCCGCCGCCGGAGTGACCCGGGGCTTACCAGTCGGCCTCACCACAGGCGAGCCCGCCGCCGGAGTGACCCGGGGCTTGGCGCCATTCACCGGCGTCGAAACGGCCACCGGAGGCGGAGTGGGGGGCGCCATGGCTGCCTCGACCAGCCCGACATCGATGGTCACCGATGGCCGTTCTCGCCGATCGACCCTGGCCTGACGCCGTTCCCCGCTCGGAACCTGCAGCACCCCCGATGTCCTCTCCTTGCCCTTGGTCTCGCCGGGCGGCGGCGCAGCGGCCGCAGATTGCGCGGCAGGCGGCCTGGCGTCCACCAGGTCAGTCAGCGGCGTTCCCAGCACGGGCGTTTCGGCCCGGGCACGGCGCTGCAGCTTGCGGCGATTCGGCTCCCCCACACGGGCGTCGCGCGCGCTGGACGCGACCACCGGCGGGCGAGCGGAGTCGTCGTCAGGGCTGGCAATGCGCGCGGTATCCCAGAAAGTCTGCAATTCCCGGGCAGGCTGCGATCTCACATCGGCCACCGGGCGTCGTGTGATAGCCCCCAGATCAACCAGACGGCTCACGATCCTGATCGTGTCGAAGACCCGAAAGGGGCTCTGGTCGATCAAGTCGGCCAAGGTGCGCTTTCCGTCGCACAGACGGACGATGGGCATGACCTCGGAGGGGAAGGATTGCGCCGACTTGCCTTCATTCCTGTCGTAGATGGTCGAGCTGGAGCCCAAGCTGGAGATGGCGTGCGAGTAGTCGCGCAGAAAGCGTTCGGCGTCCTCGATGACTTGGTCGCAACGCTGGTTGACGGGAGCCCTGCGACCGACCGGGCGCAGTTGCAGGGAGATCTTGCCGTCTTCCCACATGAGCAGGTGATGAAGCGCGGCCGAGCCTTGCAGGGCCCCAAGCTGCGCGCCGGTCAGCTCGCCATCGGAGAAGAGCACCTCGCCGCCACGGTTGGCGCGTTCGACCCGCAGAACGCCGGAACGCCCGAGACCGCTCAAGGAACGCAGCAGCGAGAGAAGGCTGAGTTCGGCCAGGCTGCCCTCGATCCTCGGTTCGGAGTCACCGGCCAGGGCCATCGCAATCCGACAAGACGCGATCACGTCGCGGACGAACACCGGAGTGGAGAGGAAATCCACGTTTCCGCTCTCGAGGACGCTGGCGCGCAGATGGGCCGGGCCGAGGACAAGCAAGGGCACGTTGCGCGTGTCGTCTTGAGAACGAAGTTGGCGCACCAAGGCGAGTGTCTTGTCGTGAGGCTCGCGCGAGGCCACCACCACGACCTCCGCGGCAGAGGCCTTGACCAAGAAGGAGGCGGCATCGGGCGTGGGGCACGCCGTGCTTCGCCAGGCGGCCCCCTGGAAGCCATACACCAGGGCTTCCAGTCCCTTCAGATCCGAGTCAACGAGGAGCGCAGCGAATGTTCGAGCCATTTTTGGCGGGCAGGGCAAGACGACGACGCAACAGGGTCAGTATACCGACACACAACTAACAGCGCATGTTCCTTGGGAAATCATGGCCGTTTATTCTTGCGTTCGAGTGCACGAGAAGTGTTTCCCGTCACTATTCTTTGAGGTGCCGCCCGGATTTGAACCGGGGAATAAGGGTTTTGCAGACCCTTGCCTTACCACTTGGCCACGGCACCAGTTACGAAACCGCACCTATCTAGCACAAAGTTGGAAAAAAGCGGCATGCCTCAAGCGGTTTTCTTGAGAAGCGCCTCGGCACCTCCGAATCGCGTCCGGCCGCGCGAACCTTAGGCCAGCCGGTCCTTCTGCTTCTCCAACCTTCCCATCAGCCTGAGCAAACCGTCCAGAATGGTGTATGGGTGCGGCGGGCATCCCGCTATGTACAAGTCGACCGGCAGAAGGCTGTCGGTGCCGTTGTGCACCTCCGGGTGTTCCACGAAGGGGCCGCCCGAAATGGCGCAGGCGCCGACCGCGATAACAAGGCGCGGCGGCGTCAAGGCGTCGTAGGTCTTCTTGAGAGCGATCCGCATGTTCTCGCTCACCGGCCCGGTGACGATGACCCCGTCCGCGTGGCGTGGCGAGGCGACCATCTGGATACCAAAGCGGGCCAGGTCGAAAACCAAGGTCCCGAGCACGTTGATGTCCGCCTCACAAGCGTTGCAGCCCCCGGCGCTCACCTGGCGCAGCTTCAAAGAGCGGCCGAAGAGCTTGAGCATCTTCTTCTCCAGCGAGTGAGCCAGCAGGAGTGGACCACCGGAAACACGCAGAGCCTCCCGCGTGGTGGCCGAAAGCCGGTAATCGGAGGCGAAGCGAATGGCTTGAGCGGAGCAGGAATCGGCGCAGTCCGTGCAGAACAGGCAGCGGCCCAGATCGAAGGCTGGGGTCTTGTGGACGTCGAGGTCGATGGCGTCGGTCGGACAGGCCTCGGCACACGCGCGGCAGCCGTTGCCGGAAACACACTTGGCAGGGTCGACCACGGGCATGCCGCGAAAGCGATCCGACAGCACGGGCTGCTCTTTGGGAAAGCGCGATGTGCGATGGCCCTGTCGCCAGCGCTCGGCGAGAATCTTCAGCATGGGACGTTCCTCATAGATCGTGGCCGCAGTACGAAAGGTTGAAGCTCTTGTTGCAGATGGGGAAGTCCGAGATCTGCTGGTCACGCAAGGCCATGGCCAACCCGCTCCAGTTATGGAACGAAGGATCGACGACCTTGTAGCTGGCGAAGCGTCCCTGGGAGTCGGTTTGGGCCACGTGGCAGATCTCGCCTCGCCAGCCTTCGACCAGGGAAACGCAGAAGGAGTCTGGTTTCATGGGGCCGCAGGTCGCGCGGGGAGCACCGCCCGGCAACCGGCTGAGCTGAGAGCGCAGGAACACCACGGAGCGCTCGATCTCCAGCCAGCGTAGGAAGGCCCGAGCGAAGACATCGCCAGTGTGGAAGGTGGAGATGGGGATGTGCACGAACTGGTACATGCCCGAGGGGTGCTGCGTGCGCACATCCCGCCGCAGACCGGAGGCACGAGCCGCTGGGCCCACCATGCCCAACTCCTCCGCGGTCTCTTGGCTGACCTGGCCCACGTCCTCGAACCGCGCTTGCACCGATCCGGTTTGCCACAACAGTCTGGCCGCGCCCTCCACACCTTTGAACGTCTCCTCCACGCGGTCGCGCACCTTGGCCGCGCGGTCGGCGTCCACATCGAAGGCCACCCCGCCGGGTCGGATGATGCCCCGACCGAAGCGGTTGCCGCACAGGACGGCGGTGGTGTTGAGGAAGTCGCCGCGCAGGCGGCCGCAGAAGGATGACGTCGGGAGATAGCCGATGTCGTTGGCCAGCGCGCCCAAGTCGCCGGTGTGGTTGGCCAGTCGTTCCAGCTCGAGCGCGATGGCGCGAACGGCCTGGGCGTGGGCCGACGGGCGGCAACCGGACAGCGCCTCGACGGCCTGGCAATACGCGGTGGAGTGGCCGACGGTCGTGTCGCCAGCCAGCGTCTCCATGAAGTGAATGGTGCGTTTGCCGGGACCGCCGGCCAAGGTCTTCTCGATGCCGCGATGCTGGTAGCCGAGCGAGATCTCCAGGTGAAAGACGTGCTCGCCGTGGCACTGGAAGCGGAAGTGCCCCGGCTCGATCACGCCGGCGTGAACCGGGCCCACCGCGACTTCGTGGATCTCTTCACCGTCCACGCGATAGAAGTCCGTCGCGCCGATGGTGGGCTGTTCATCTCCCTTGCGCTCCCACGCGTCGTGCCCGGCCCGGTAGCTTTTGTGAAAGCGCACCGGCTTCCACCAGGGGTGGCCCTCGGCGCGCAGCCCCCACTGTTCGCCCAGCTCACGCTCGAACAGGTGCACCTGAGCGCATTCTGGCGTCATCGAGGAAAAGCTCGTGCCCTCGACAATGGTGCGCGCCACTTCGAGCACCCCGTCGAGATCGCGCGCCAACACGGCGCACAGCTCGATGGAGTTGGCGAGTGGGCGGCCATGCAGAGACACCACGCGAAGGTCGTTCGCCGGCGCGGCGATGATGTCCTGGCGAAACGCCTCGAGGGGCAAGAGCGGCACGCTGGCCAGGGGGACGGCGCTGGCGTTTCGTATGTTCAGCCAAGAGCTCATGGCGTTGCCTCGAGGAAACCGGCCGCCTGGTGAAGCGCTTGGCTAAGGGGCGGCGGCACGTAGACACCCAGCAGGAGAACGATGCCCAAGAATGCGAAGATGGGACCAACCGTGAAGGCCGTGTCCTTGTAGTCGCTCGACCGAACCTTCTCCGATGGCTCGCCTTGCACCACCGCGAACACGGTGGCGCTCATGCCAACGAACACCACGAAGAGCAGGGTCAGGAAGAGCCCCGCGACCCAGGGGTGTCCTCCCGCAAAGGCGGCGCGCAGGATGGT
The DNA here is from genome assembly GCA_964535465.1 of uncultured Myxococcales bacterium. Lineage (GTDB taxonomy): Bacteria > Myxococcota_A > Polyangia > Fen-1088 > Fen-1088 > Fen-1137. Next base: position 13,960 of record CAZHUY010000111.1, on the reverse strand, counting down.
GAATTCGCTGAAGAACGGTCCGAATGGTGGGGATCCGGTGATGGCGAAGAAGCCGGCCAAGAACAGCGCGCCGGTCAGGGGCAAACGGCGGATGGCGCCGCTCACGTCCTCCACGCGTTTGCTGCCATAGGCGCGGTGGATGTTGGCGGCGGCCAAGAACAGCACACCCTTGGTCAGGCCGTTGTTGACCAGGTGGAGGAGCGACCCGAACACGCCCATGCCGCCGATGCCGATACCGAGCACGAGAATCCCCATGTGCTCGACGCTGGAATAGGCCAGCATGCGCTTGTAGTCGCGCTGTCGGACCATGAAAACGGCGGCGACCGCCATCGAGAAGAGGCCGATGGTCACCATCATGCTGCGGGCAAAGCCGACGTCATGGGCGGCGGTGCAGATGTGAAAGAAGCGCAGCACGGCCAGAAAGGCCGCCGTGGTCAGTCCGCCGGCCAACAGCGCGCCCACCAGGCCGGGCGCCTCGCCGTAGGCATCCGGTTTCCAGGTGTGCATGGGGGCAAGGCCCATCTTGGTGCCGTAACCGACGAAGAGCAGCACGAAGGCGGCGCGCAACCAGGGATGGGACAGGTAGGGCGCCTCGCGCACCAGATCGCCGAAGAACAGCGAGGTGCTCATCCCGCCGTGCAAGGCCGAGTAGGCCAGGAAGTAGGAACCGAGCAGGGCCAGCGCGATGCCCACCGATCCGATGAGCAGGTACTTCCAGGTTGCCTCGAGCGAGCGCGGGTTCTGATTGAAGTAGAGCAGGGGGGCCGAGCTGAGCGTGCAGGCCTCGATGGCGACCCACATGAGGCCCAGGTGCTGGGCCATGATGGCCAAGGTGAGCATCCCCTGAAAAGCGAAGAGCGCGGCGATGAAGATGCGGTTGGGCTGGCGCGGACGACCGGCGAGATAGCCGTGGGCGTAGACCGAGCACAGGAAGAACAGGACCGCGAGGAAACCCAGAAAGACCTTGTTGAGCGGATCCAAGCCAAGCCACTCGCCGCTCTGCACGGGGGCCTTGCCGATCAGGATGGCAATCACGGTCAGCAGTTGAATCGCCCCCCCGATGGGCAGCAGCCAGGACCGTCGGGTGTTGTCACGGAAGGCGAAGGACAGTCCGCCTAGAACGAGGGGCAGGAGAATCGTGGAGAGAAGCATGCGACTACTCTTTGAGCGCGGACAGGTACGAGGTGTCGAGCGAGGAGAACTCGCGCCGGATGTGGTTGAGGATGATGCCCATGACGAAGATGGCGACAAAGAGATCGAGCAGCACGCCCATCTCGACCATGAAGGGCATGGCCTGCAAGAGAGTGAGCCCCATGATGAAGATGCCGTTCTCCAACACCAAGTAGCCGACCACCTGGGTGATCGCCTTGCGCCGCGTGGTCAGCACCAGGAACCCCGTCCATACCGTCGCCATGGCGGCGGGCACCAGCAGCGCGCCCGTGTGTTCCTTGGCGAGAGGCAACGTACGCGCGAAGGTGAGAGACGCGCCGGTGCCGAGCGCGCCGAAGAGTAGACAGGGCAGGAATCCGATGAACGGCTCGACCTCGCGGCGAATGGCGGCATCGCGAATCGCGCGGAGGAGCATTCCGGGGATGAGGACACCTTTGACGAAGAGGGTCACCACGGTGATGAGCACCATCCACACGCCAAAGCCCTCGTGCACTCCCAAGGTGATGATGCCGAGGAGAATGCCTTGCAGGGCCGACGCATTGATGACGGCCTGCAGGCGGCTGGTGCCGAGCAGGAAGAAGTTCAAGAGCAGGACGAGAACGAGGAGGGGACCGACGAGGACGTGCATTGTGGATTACCTTGCGACCAACACGATGCCGAGAGCCGAAAGCAGGCACGCGGCGAGGAGAAGGATGGGGACCTGAGCCATGCGCAAACGCGCCGTGGTCGATTCGACGACGCCGATGATCACGGCGAGCGCGGCCATGCCGAGCGCGAACACGCCCCAGTTGGTCCAGGGACTGCCGTCGTACGGAACGACGATGCGTACCAGAACGGCGCCCAGCACGAAGAGCTTCACCGCGGCGGCGTAGTGAATCAGCCCCAGCGCCGGCCCCCCGTGGTCCAGCACCATGACCTCATGGATCATGGTCAGTTCGAGGTGCGTGTTGGGATCATCGATGGGGATACGGCAGGTCTCGGTCAAAAGGACGATGAACAGGCTGGCCGCGACCAGGACCAACGAGGCACCGCCGAAGGTCCAAGCCTGCCCCATACCCGGGCCGATCATGGTCGACAGTGACAGCGATCCCGACAACCGGGTCAGCACGATGAGCGAGAAGAACAGGGCGGGCTCGGTGAGGCAGGAGAAGGTCACCTCGCGCGCCCCGCCCATGCCCTCGAACGACGAACCGGTGTCGAGCGCCGCCGCGACGGTGAAGAAGCGACCGAGGCCGAACAGATAGGCCAGCAGCACCATGTCTCCTTCGAACCCGATGGGCGCTGCGTGCCCGCCAAAGGGAACCAGCAGCGACGCGAAGAGCGCGGTGACCAGGCTGGCGATGGGGCCAGCGCGGAAGACCCAGGTGGTCGTCTTGCTGAAGACCAGTCCCTTGCGCATCAGCTTGATCACGTCGATGGTCGGCTGAAGAAGCGGCGGCCCCACGCGGCCGGCGAAGACCGCCTTGGTCTTGCCGATGATCCCGAGCAGGAACAACGGCATGAGCAGCAGCAAGAGAGCGCGAATGGTCAGGTGAAGGTGGTCCAAGACGTCCTTTATCGCCAAAGGAGCAACACGATGACGGCGAGAATGATGTAGAGCAGATAGGCCTGCATGCTTCCGCGCTGCAGCCATTTCAACCGTTTCGCCGCTCGGCTCCCGAATTCGGCGGCGGGGATTAGCACACTGTCCAGCACCGGGTCGTCGACGTGACTGGTGAAGGCCCCTTTGCCCGGAAAGAGCCCCCGCGTGTTCGGGTTGCTGACCTTCGGGCGCAGAGCCCACGAGAAGATACCCACCAGGGTCTGGGCAAACGACGACGACGAGTACTGCATGGTGGGGCCGGGAGCGACGTAACCGCAGTCCCAGGTCCCGGGTCGTTCTACGAACCGTTTACGCACGTGCCGGTGAAACAGCAGCGCGGCCAAGGCCAGGATGACGGTCAGCGAGATGGCCACGAACGAGATCCATGACAAAGGCGACAGCGTGGCCAGCCGACCGCTCGACAAGGCGAGCTCGGGTGCCCAAGCGAGGACCGCGCGGTCGAGCAGCGGCGTGACCAACCACGGGGCGAGCCCAATGAGCGCGCACAACCCGGCCAGGATGCCCATGGGGACCAAGAGCCAGCGGCTGGACTCATGAGCGGCATCGGTCCAATGCGAGCGCGGCTCGCCCAGGAACATGGCACCGAAGACCTTCACGAAGCAGGCGAGGGCCAGCGCCCCGATGAGCGCCAGCGTCGGCGCGCCGAGCGCACCGGTCAACCACAGCACCCCCTGCGGCAGGCGCGCGGTTTCGAGCAGGCCGAGATAGACCAGAATCTCACTGATGAATCCGTTGAGCGGCGGCAGTCCACAAATGGCGACGGCGCCCACCAGAAAGGCGAGCGAGGTCCACGGCATGCGCTTGGAGAGGCCGCCCAACTCGTCGATGTCGCGTGTCTTCACCGCGTGCAGGACAGAGCCGGCCGAAAGGAAGAGGAGTCCCTTGAATAGGCCGTGGTTCCAGGTGTGCAGGAGCGCCCCCCCCAGCCCGAGTGCCACCAACGAGCCCGACCCCAGCGTGCGCCCGATGAGCGCCAGCCCGAGCCCCATGGCGATGATGCCAATGTTCTCGACGCTGTGGTAGGCGAGCAGGCGCTTGAAATCGTGCTGACCGATGGCGAAGGCGACGCCCAGCACGCCGGAGACCGCCCCCAGCGCCAACACCATCTGCCCCCACCACAAGGGCGGATGCGGAAAGAGCGAGAAGGTGCGCACGAATCCGTAGATGCCCATCTTGATGAGCACACCCGACATGAGCGCCGACACGTGGCTGGGCGCATTGGCGTGGGCGCCGGGCAACCACACGTGCATGGGCATCACGCCGGCTTTCAGACCAAACCCCACCAGGCTCAGCAGAAAAATGGCCGTGGCCTTCCCGCCGGTAATGGGCGTGGCGGCATCGAAATCGAAGGTGCCGGTGCAGGTGAACAGCAGGGCGAAGAGGGCGAACAGGCACAACGTGGCGAGGCGGGTGGCCAGCATGTACAGGTAGCCCACGTCGCGCACGGCTTTCTGGTCGTCTTGCGCCGACAGGGTCAGGTAGGCAGCCGCCGCCATGACCTCCCACCCGACCATGAACAACATGGTGTTGCGCGCCACCGTCAGCAACGCCATCCCCGCCGTCATCAAGCCATAGAACAAGCGCAGCTTGCGCCCGTCGCGCACATGCTCGGTTTGCTTCCAGTATCCGAGCCCATAGATGGCCCCCAGCCCGCTGATCGCGAAGATCTGGATCACGAACAGACTGGCGATGGCGTCCAGGCGGATGGCGAAGCGGCCGCCCGGCACGGGCCACGGCAGGTCGAGGCCCGCTGCCCCCACGGTGAGCGCGAGCGCCGCGCCGCCTATCCCACACAGAGAGGCGATCACCATGAACACGACGAAGAGGTATTCGCCGCGTCGGCTCTGCCGGTCAGTCCACAGTCCGAGTCCGCCGCTGACTGCGGCCATGACGACCCCGACCAAGACCAGCCATTCGCTCATAGCGGCAGCCAGTTCCTCCAGGTTATCCAGGCAAGGGCCGCGACGGCGACCACGAAGATGTAGAGCAGGTAGATGTGCAGGACGCCTTGCTGAATCCAACGGAGCCGGGTGAAGCGATCCGCCCAGCGGATGAAGAAGGGCTCGTAAACACGATCGATGACCGGATCGGCGCACCCACTCGAGAAGGTGCCCGGAACGGGAAAGGGCTTGGGCGAGATCTCACACCTCGAACGAGGGCGCAGCACGCGTGGAAAGAGCCGGCAGGTCACGAATTCGGAGAAAGAGCGCGCCGTGTACTGCATGCGCCCGGTGGGGGCGGTGTAGCCACAGTCCCATGTCCCGACCGGCGAAGCCACGGGACTACGAAGGGCCAACCAGGCGAGCGCCGCCAGGAGCAGGCCTGCCCACAGGGCCGCGTTGAGCGCGCCCAACACGGAGACCGAACCTTGTGCGAGGGCCATACGCTCGGCCACGGCGGAGCCGAAGATCTGGGACGCCACCGGGGTGAACAGGCGCAGCAGCACGCCCGGGAAGATGCCCATCGCGGCGACTGCGACCGCCAGGACCGCCATGGGCGCCAGCATGCCGATGGAGGACTCATGGGCATGCCGGGCCGCATCGCTGCGCGCCTCGCCCAACAGGACCGTGCCTATCAAACGCACGAAGCACAGGGCGGCCAAGCTGCCAATGAAGGCCAACAGCCCCACGCCAAAGAGCGGAACGACGTTGACAGCGCCCGGACGCCCGACCTCGCCGCCCATGAGGCCGAGGTACACCAGCCATTCGCTGACGAAGGCGTTGAGCGGCGGCAGCCCCGCGATGGCCACGGCCCCCACCATCATGAGTCCGCCGGTACGAGGCATGGTCTTCATCAACCCGCCCAGCTTCTCCATGTCCCTGGTGCCACTGGCGTGCAGCACGCTGCCCGCCGAGAAGAACATCAAGCCCTTCATGGCGGCATGGTTCCACACGTGCAAGAGCGCGCCCGCGGCCCCCAAGGTGGCCAGAAACACGTCGCCGCGGCCCCCGCGCCAGAAGGCCAAACCAAGACCGGCGGTGATGATGCCCATGTTCTCGATGCTGGAATAGGCCAACACGCGTTTCATGTCGCGCTGGCAAAGCGCCAGGGAAATGCCCCACAGGGCTCCCGCGAAACCAAGAACGAGCAACACCGGTCCCCACCATGCGGCCGGAGGCAAGAAGGTCGTCACCCGCAGAAACCCGTACAAGCCCAGCTTGATCATCACGCCGGACATCAAGGCCGAGACATGCGACGGCGCGGCGGCGTGCGCCTCGGGCAGCCACACGTGAAAGGGCAAGAACCCGGCCTTGATGCCAAAGCCGACCATCGCCAGAAGGAACAAAAGCGTGGCGGTTCCCGCGCTAGGGGCGGCCATGGAGGCGAAGGCGTCGAAGCCCAAGCCACCGGCGCGGTTGTCGAGTATCAGGAACATGGCGAGCAAGCAGGCTTCTCCCACGTGCGCGGCGACCAAGTAGATGAAGCCCGCGCGACGGACAGCCGCCTCCTCGTGATCGAAGGTGACGAGCACATAGGACGCCAGCGTCATGGCCTCCCACGCCACCAGAAACAGAATCGCGCTGCGAGCCACCACCACCGTAATCATCGCGGCCAGCAGCACCGTGAAGGCGCAGGTCGGTCCACCCAGCGATTTCCTCTCGCCGGTGGCGAGCAGATAGGTGCGTCCATAAACCGCGGCCAGAGCCCCCAGCACCAACACCGGAGCCAGGAAGAAGGCCGACAGGGCATCGATCCCCAACATCAGATCCTGCGTGGGCTCCTGCCACGCCACCCGCGTCAGCCCGACCTCGCCGTAGAGGATGGTGCGTGCCACCGGGAGCATGGCCACGCCGCAGCCCAGCACTCCGCCGACGGTACCGATGGCCGTGGACAAACGCGCACTCCGATGGGCCAGCAGCGCCAAGCCCCCGCTAGCAAGAAGCACGACGAGCGCGACGAGCAGCGGCAACATCGTCATTTGTTGTCAGGCGCGGAGTCAGATTCGACGCGGACCGCTTGGCGCAGGATGGCCTCGTCCGGTTCGCGGCGCAGGATGGCCGAACGGAAGCCGGGATCCGAGAGCGCGGCGCTCAACCTGGCCAGCGTGTGAAGGTGGCCACGCACCGTGGTGCTGATGATGAAGAACACCGTGTGCACCGGAGCGCCGTCGATGGCGAAGAAGTCCACCGGCTCGGAGAGAAAACACAACGACACCAGATCCGAACCGCCGCCCATGACGATGGGTTGGCGCACGTGCGGGATGGCGATGCCCTCGCCAATCCCCGTGGACCCGGCGGCCTCGCGCGCCAGGAGCACCTCGACCAGGGTGTCCTTTTCCATTTCGGGCAGCCGGGCCACCGCCACGACCTGGCGCAGGACCTCCTCGCGGCTCTTGCCCTGGATGGCGCGGTGGATCCCCCCGGCGGTGAGGCTCGTCGCCAGACTGGGAGTCTGGGCCTCGTCACGTTCGTCGAGCAGCCGCTCGACCGCGACGGGAATTCGCCGCGCCATGGCCCATTCCAGGACCTCGCTGCGGTTGAAGCGCGGCTGGTCGTGGTACCAGTTGCAGTCCAGCTCGCCTTCGTCGAGCCAGCGGTAAACCTGCTTGGTGGGAATCCGAAGAAGCGCTGCGACGTCGGCAACCGTTAGGTGCATCGGGTGCGCCTCGGCAGGCTTGAACAAGCGGTGAACATCTTGGCTAGCCTATTCTAGGAATGGGACGTCTCGACCCCACGAAGTCTCGTGCGGCGGACGATGGCAAATCGACGGTATTTCACGGAAATCCAGGTACTTGTACGCCGGTGGTCCAGGCGGTCAAGCGACACGTATGACAGGAATAAAAACGCGCATTTAGGCCCGCTCGAGCGCCGTCCAGGCGAGGGTTGGCGCGCCCCTGCGCTATGATGGGCGCCATGGATCCTGCCCCCCACGCGCGAGCGTCTTCGCCCAAGATCGCGGCGCGCGCGGCTCGGCCCCGGCGCACGACCGCATGGCTCGTCCTACTCGCGGGATCGGTGGCGCTGCTCGCGCTGGGAGGGGGCGCGGTAGCGCTTCTCCGACCCCAATCCAAGCAGGCTAGGGAGGCCGAGGGGGTGCGTCTGGCCGAGCACCGGGCGGGAGAGATGGCCCCAGGCATCCGAAAACCGGGTGCGCCTCCTCCAAGTCCGGAATCCAGCCTGCCCGCCAGCCCCACACCTCTGCCCATGCCGGGCCCCGCGCCGTCTTCACCCACGACGACAGGCACACGATACGTCATCCGTGATCCCGCCCCACCGCACCCCGCGCCCGGCCACCTCTTCGTGGACACGCAGCCGGAATCCACCGTGCTGATCGACGGTGAGGCCAAGGGGCAAACCCCGCTCGACGTGTTGGTGGGCCCCGGCCCCAAGACGCTGCGCCTGGAGGCCGCGGGCTTCCGCCCGATCCGAGAGGCCTTCGACGCCGATCAAGGCGTGGTCATCCGACGTGCGCTGATTCCCCTCGGCCCGCCGCCGTAGCGCCTAGTCGACCGCGATCTCCTCGAAGGTGCCGCTGGCGTCGAACACGAGCAGACGACCGCCCATCATCAAAGGCGAGGGCGCGGGGTTGCGGCTCTTGATGGGAACACGCAAGACCTGGGTGACCTTGTCGGCCTCCACCTGATGCAGGGTCAGAGTGACGCGCCCGCCTTCGCAGGCGCTGCTCGCGCTCGCCTGCCACAAGGTGGCGACCCTGAATCCACGAGCGAAGGGGTAGGCCACCGGCTTGCCCAACGGCCGGCCGCTCATGGGCAGGGTGATGCGGCCGCTCTTACCCCAGCGGAGATCGGCGCGCGTCCCGCTCGCGCGCCCGTACCTGTCGCGATCGATGACCTGCTTGAGGAAGACAATCTGCGAAG
>CAZHUY010000111.1:0-5359 GCA_964535465.1 uncultured Myxococcales bacterium | reverse complement strand
GCGGGCGGTGGCCGGATCCCGATGCGAGTTGGTCACCTGGATGAGATAGAGATCCCGTTCCGCGCCAGGGGTTTCATCTGGGGCCACGTGCTGCACCACCGTCGGTGAAAAGTGCAACGGGTGATCGCAGGAAAGATCCGCCAACACGTCCAGACCGCCCGCCGGCGTGAGCCGCCAAAGCTGTCCGGCCGTGTCGCCGAAGTAGCCAGCCACCGTCAGCTCGTCGCGCGCGCCCCCGTGAGCAATCGCCACGTCTGTCACCACGGCGTACTCCTGCACGCAGGCGATGTGGGGTGCGAGGGGCTTGCTCCAGGCCACGCTGCCGTCCCGGGCCCACAGCGCGCTCACGCTCGGCCGCTGCTGGCCGCTGATCCCGAATCCCGAGGCTGACACCAACTGATAGTCGTCCAGTTCGTGGCTCGGGCTGAAGAACAAGGCCGGAGCGGCCACGCTGTCCTTCCACACCGGGGACGGCGCGCGCCGGGCGACCCCATACCCGGTGTGCCACGCCACCGCGAAGGAAGGCTCTGGGCCGGACCAGGGGTCGGTGACGTCCAGGGCGAAGGCATGCGGGCCGCCAGCCCCTTCGGAGACCACCAGCAAGGTCTTCCAGCGGGCGGTCTTCTCGTCGGAGCAGCCCGCGACGCACAACTCGAGAACACGGGGCGCACCCGACACGCCGGGGACGAGTCGCGACGGATTGGCCTCCTGTCCGCCCTGCAGCCACAGTTGGCGCACATGAGGGAGCAGGTCGGGTGGGATGAAGGCAAACGCCTCGCTGCCGGCTGCAAGCCTGACACCACGCACCTCGGTGTCGCGGGCCACAAAGGCGTGCACCATCTGGTCCGAGGTCCCCACGACCACCAAGTTCGGGCGCTTGGCGTGCCGAAGGAAATGGGCGTGACCACCCGGCAAGGACGAGTCGGGCGGAGCCGCCACCTCGGCCGGCCATGAAGACAACGTGGCGCCCAAGCGCGCGGGATGGCCGGCCTCCGGATCCCCCAGCACCCAGCGGGCCACGCGCTCGGCCTCGTCAGCATTCGCGCCCATGCCCACGGCCGCCAGCTCGACCTTGTTGCGAATGGTCCCGGAGGCTTCATCCACTTGGATCTTGAGCACCTTGGATCCGGTCCATGTATAGATCCGGCGCTGTTTCCACGCCTCCGCACTCGCCAGGTGGGCGCGCGCGTCCCACGACAGGCTGGGGGGCCGACCAACGGCGTACACGGACAGGTTTCCCTGCCATCCCGGCAGCTCGCTTCGCGCTGTCACAATCCGTTTGCCGTCAGCCGAGGGCAGGGCCATGGGGAGTCTCTCGCGACGACCTGCCGCCTGACCCAGCGCCCGTTGCAGCGCCTGCGCAAGCTCGTCGGGACGAGACACCAGGAAGGCGCGCCCGGCACCGCCGGCCTTGGCCACGTTGTGATGGGCGCTGGCCGCCTCGCCACGTGAGGCATCGACGGAGAAACCAAACACCGACACGGTCATCCCCAGCTCGCGGTGCATGCGATAGGCCGCCAGCACCGAACGGCAAGGACACCCCGCGGCCACCGGATCGTCGGCGGCGCAGGCCGGGGCGGCGCACGAGTTCTTGCCCGCACCGTCCACATCGCCCGGACCGTTGGGCGCACCGTCGGTCAGCAACCAGACGAAACCCTCGCGACAGGCCGCCGGATCCGGCGCGATGGCCAGGTCGGAATGTCGAATGCCCTTCCTGACCGCCGCCATGTAGTGATAGGCGCTGCTGAACGGAGTGGGGGAGGCCTCGTTGTCCAAGGCGCACCCCGTGGGAGCTCCGCCGAAGCTCACCAGACCGCCGTGAGCGGCACGATCCATGCGCGCGTTGATGGCTCGAGCGACCGCCCAGGCCTTGTCTGGATCTCCCGAAGTGTCGAGGAAGGGCGTAAGCCTGGCATCCCAGCGCCCACCGCACACGGGGCTGCACGAATCGCGACAGTCCGCCCCGCTGATGGGGGGGGGCGGCCCGCCGCTGTGGTAGTCGTTCCGCGGGGTGAAATACGCATAGCTGCGGCCCCCCACGGTGATGTCGTGCCCATCGTAGCCGTCGCGCACCAGGGCCACCGCCGCCCCCGCCGACGAGGCAGTCCGCCGAACCAAGTAGGTGCTGCCGAGATAGTCCCCCGTGCCCCGTTGCTGGGGCAGCTCGCAGCTCTCACCGCAGAAATTCGTCTCGAGGGTGCCCTCACCGCGACCGGGCACGCGGTAACGGCTGTCGGCCGTGGCTCGCAGGATGACCTGTCGACCCTCCAGGTTGCAGGAGATCGATGGCCCGCCCATGCCAGCGCGCCTATCCCAGTAATAGCAACCGAGCCGCTGCAACACGGCCCGATCGAGGAAGATCTCGGCCGTCCCGCTCAGGGCGGCGTCGGTCGACACATAGGGGAAATAGCCGCGCTGAAAGAAGGTCATGAGACCGAAGTTGGCCAGTTCGTGGTTGTCCATGACCAGCCTGCCGAGCGCCCGTTTCACGATCATGGCGCGCGAGGTGGCTGGCCCGCAGGTATCGCCTTCGCCACAATCGCCATCCTGGTTGCACGGCTTGTGCGAGCCCTGGCACATGCGAATGGGTCCGGCTGCACCCGAGGTCGCCGGCAGACAAACGTCCCCGGCATGGACGGGCTTGCGGCAGGTGTTGGCGAGCGCCGGCACGCAAGAATTGGCCAGGCAGGGCTGGCCGGAGAGTTGGCAGCGGGTGAGCGTGCCCTTGCACGGATTGGCGGGGGCGGTGGCACAACGCCCGGCAGGGCAATCGACGTCTCTCTGGCAGGCGCGGCCGGCCCGCGCGCCGGCGTCGCACACCGTCGTCTGGAACAAGGGACAGTCGTTGTCCTCACGACAGAGATCGCCGCTGACCTGGCAGCGCATGCTGGTCGGGCAATCGCGCTCCGCTTGGCACGCCTGTCGGCCGTCGTGGCTGCACGTACCGACGGCTGGGTCGGTCGGACACCGCGGCTGCGGACAGTCGGCATCGCCAGTGCAAGACCCTCCCGACTCGGAGCAGGTCCCCAGCGCTTGCGGGCAGTCACTGTCTTGCGTGCACAGAGTCCGGTCGTCCAGCGCGCAGAATCCGCTCCGGCAGTCCTCACTCGACCGACAGGGGCGCTTGCTCGCTCGGCACGCGCCGCCCACGGACCCCGGCCGGCAGTTCTCACCGTGCTCGCAATCCATCCCCACCTCGCTGGCCGGGCCAAAGGGCACGCCCGCCAGGCCGCTCATCGAGCCCGAGGTATCCAGCAGGATCAGAATGTTGGGCTTGGGTCCCGGGATCTCGCCTGCGCCCGACAGGTCCACGCGCGCCTGAGCCTGCCCCGCGGCCACCATCAACAACGCAAGCCCGACCAGTGCCCGCGACGTCATGTTCGGTCTCTCGCGTGACCCCGGAAAGGGGTCTAGTGGCGTCCCCTATCGTCCCGCGGTGGCACTCGGTCAGGCCCGATGAGAACCAAGTCGGTCATGCCAGTCTCCCTCAAGAGATGACGAACAGGGCGTAGCAGCCCAGAGCCACTTCAAGGGCGAGAAGGAGCAAGGACGTGCTGTGCAGACGTTCGAAGGCGCGCCGTTCAGCGTCGCTGGCCGGGGCGTTGGCATCGTTCATGCGCCCGCGCAGGGCCCGCGCCGCCGGGCCCACGGCAAACGAGCCGATGAGACGCAGCCCCGTCATCACGGCCAGCGCCCCCAACAGATGTGAAGAGGGCCATTGTCCCCCAACCGCCGCCAGCACGGCAAAGCCGAGGATGAGCAGGATCAACGCCCCCAGCAGAACCCGGTCGGCCCGCGCCAGCATGGGCGCCGCCATCTCGTGGGCCTGGGGCCGCTGCAACGATCGGTACAGCACCGGCACCATGACCAACGCACCCATGGCCAAGCCGATCCACAGGGTCAGGGCCAACAAAGATGCAAAACGGCCACCGACCACCAGGCCGTGGCTAAGCGCGGAAGACAGGTCACACCCTCAGGTGAAGGGGCATGTTCTTGTCGAGGCTCTCCCCGCAGGCGTCGACCACGAGTTGCCAGATGTTGCGCAACTGGGCCTCGATCACGGTCCCTTCATCCGCCTCTTCCTCGTCCTCTTCTTCCTCGTCCTCGTCGTAGTCGTTGTCCTCGATGGACAGCTCTTCCTTCATGTCGTCGAGAATCTCGGCCAGCAGCACGCCAGAGGCCACGCGGTAGTCGCCCACGTGCAAGCGCCCCTCGAACTCTAGCGGCAGGTAGATGTCTGCGGCCATGTCGTGCGCTTCGAGCCTGTCCAAGAACTCGGTCATGGCGTCCTCGGAAAGCCGTTTGGCGATGGTGTGGGTGGTCTGATCGTCGCTCAAGGACGGGCGTGCGCCCGCCTGGTCGAGCAACTTGTTGAGAGTTTTCATTTCATCGTCGTCAAGACGGTCGGACAGGGGACCCAGCTCGATTTCAGCCATGTCCAATACGGTGCCGCAGGCGCGGCTTCCCGTCAACGTCCCGCGCGCATTCTGCGCGCCTTCCCGGATGGAGGGTCCGCGAACCTGTCAAGGCGCATCGGCTTTCGGCCACCCAACTTTCCGGCCCACATCGACATTGCCCAGGGCAACGGGTATGGATTCACCTTTGTCATGACCGAGACGCAAGAGCCCAACGCCGCTTGGATTCTGCAAAAGATGAATGGGGTGCGTGCCCAGGCCGATGCCGACCTGCGCGCCGGCATCTCGGGCGTGGCTCTGGCCGAACAGCTCTCGAACCGGGTGGAAGAAATCATCCTCCGCCTGCTGGAACACCACCTGGAGAACGCGGGCGCCCACACCCGGACCGGGATCGCCATCCTGGCCACGGGGGGGTTCGGCCGACGCGAATACGCTCCCTTCTCCGATCTGGACCTGCTCTTTTTGTGCGCCAAGTCGCCCGACAGCGAGATCGAATCCCTGGCCCATTCCATCCTGGTGCCCTTGTGGGACGCCAAGCTCGACGCCGGGCACAGCGTGCGCTCGCTGTCCGAGGCCCTCGAGCTGCCGTCCGCCGATCTGGCCGCGGCCACGGCTCTGTTGGACGCGCGTTTCCTGATCGGCGACCGCGATCTGTCCGACCGCTTCCTGGCCAGCTACCAAGCCAAGGTGATGAAGGGCTCGACCGACAGCTTCGTGGCCCGGCTGCGTGCCGAGCAGGTCAGCCGCCATTCTCGTTTTGGCGACACCATCTTCATGCTCGAACCCGACCTGAAGAATGGCCCCGGCGGCATACGCGACATGTGCGTCGGCCGCTGGGCCACCCAGGTGCGCTTCGGCACTGCCGATACGGCCAAGCTGTGCGCCATGGGCGAGATGTCGCCCCGTCAGGCCGAGGCCATGGACGCCGCCCGCGAGTGGTTGCT
>CAZHUY010000110.1:15285-19404 GCA_964535465.1 uncultured Myxococcales bacterium | reverse complement strand
GTCCCGTGCTTTTCAACCTTTTTTCTGATCCGGAATCACGAACGGTGATTTAGAAACTGACCTGCGGGATTTCCCGTGGGGGAAGCATGACGGTTTCGAAGCCAGTCTCTGAGTCGTCTCTTCTGTGGTGAACCCTCCACCTCGGCTACAATGCCCGCCGGTGTCACCCTTTTCTCACCCCGCGACTCAGATTCCGTCCCGCTGACGCGTCTTCCATGCAGAGACAGCGATGAACCCCAACGAAGCCGACCTCATCTCCTTCTGGCGCCAGTTCTTCACGGGCGCGATGCCGCCGCTGGTGAAGCGGTTGCGCTCGGTGGGCAGCGAGGCGGCGGCGCTGCTTGGGCGCGACCTCGGCAAGCTGGCGGTTCGCTATCTGCTGGCCCAGGGCGGGGCCACCCCCGATGTCTCGCTGGCTGGGGACAGGCGCATCGACCGACGCACGCTGTGGTCCCCGCCCTCGTTGGCCCTCGACTTCCGCCAGCCCCTGCTCGACTGGATGGCCCGCTCGGCCGTGGGCAAGTTGCCGGAAGACGCCACGCCAGAAGGGGCGCTGGGCACCGGCGGCGAGATCGTGCTCTTGATGATCGCCGACGAGCTGGCCCAACGACCGCGCGCGGATCTCCCGCTGGCCCAGGCGACCCGTCGAGGCGCCCTGGCCTGGCTGGTGCACGGTGGTGCGCAAGCCCCTGCCCTGCCCCCCGACGAAAGCTTCGACGACGCCCTCTTCTTCGTGCGCGGCCGGCTGGCCCGCGCCTGGCTGGCCCGCGACCCTGTCTTCCCCCGCTCGGGCCCTCCCCTGGGTCTGGCGGCCCTGTTGGAGCGCGCCGAGCAGCGAGCCCTGGCCTGGCAGCGCCTGCGCGAGCGCATCGAGTCGCACCAGCGCTACGACCTGTTGGCGCCCGTGTGCGAGTGCGCGGACCGGCTTTGGCAGCGCATGGACGCGGACCGCATGGTCAGTCGGGTGGAAGAGGTCGGGCGTTTCCCGGGCGAATCGCCCCGCCAGGACGCCTACCAGCGCCTGCTCTCCGCCTATGCCTGGTTGGCCGACCTGGAAACCTGGTCCGAGAAGTCTCGCCAGACCAGCCGCTATGACGACGGCTTCGTCCGTCAGGAAGTCTTCAAGGCCTACCATGGCCACATCTCCCCCAACGCCCGTACCCAGTCGCGCCGTTTGCTGGAGCAACTGCACCGCACCCTGTGAGATCGCGAGGAACCCGCCATGAGCAAAACCTACCGCTGCAAGTGCAAGGTCGATTTGAAGGCCCGCGTGCGCGCGCGCGACGCCGTCGAGTACGAGATCGATTACGGTCGCATCCTCGGCAAGAAAGAGGAGAGCGAGATCCTGCGCCAGAAGCTGCGCGAAGCCGGCGGGACCGAGAAGGACGGCACCATCACCATCGAGATCGGCGGAGTGTCGGTCGAGATCGATCCCGCGACCGGCAAGGCCACGACCAAGGTGGAGGCCGAGCGTGACGTGGAGGTCAACATCGACGAGGAGCGCACCGTCTATAACGTGCGCGACAGCGCCGCCGAGGCGCAGCGAGGCGCCCAGGCCCGGGCCGAGGAAGAGGCGCGCGCCCAGCTCGACGCACGCAAGGCGAACACCCAAGGCGCGTTGGACGGCCAGGTGCGCGGCAAGTTGGGCCAGGCCACGCCACACATCGTACGCCGCCTGCGCGAGGTGCGCGCCGAGGTCGAGAAGGAGGCGGTGGTACGCAAGGCCGAGCGCCTGGGCACGGTGCTGGGCAAACACGAGAGCGAAGACAAGACCACCGGAGACCGCACCATGACCGTGGATATCGAGTTGCCCGATCGGGACTAGAAGGAGAACACCATGGCACGCGCAAAGATCACCTACGTACACAACCCGCAGACGGGCAAGCGCGAGTTTCACATCGACTACGAATCGCCGAGCGACGCCACCGTGCACGAGCACGAGGCCCGGCACCGCAAGCTGGTCAAGGAGATCGTCGGCGATCTCGCGGATCCCGACCTGGATGTCGGCCGCGGCCAACCGAAGCCCGCTTCGCCCCAACCAGAGTGTCCCGACCCCGAAGCCCACCCCAAACCTTTGCCACCAAAGAGCGCGTGAGGACCAGCGGGCTTCGCCCGATGGTCCTCGTCGCGGGAGTTCGAAAGAACCCTCCCAGGGTTCTTTCTCAGGAGGAAGAAAAAGAAATTGAAAGCCATCGTCGGAAAAAGCGCGCACGACATCGCGCCCCGCTTGCTCGGGTTCCTGTCGCTGGCCCGCCAGTCTGGTCTGCGCGCCGATCTGTTGCGCGGTCCCGCGGGCGAGCTGTGCGTCCTGCCCAACGAGAGCGATCTCGGGGGCGTGCTCGAGACCGGCCCGCGCCACTGGGTCGAAGCCCTGGTCAAGGACGACCTGGTTACCTGGGGTGATACCAGCTTCCGTGTGCACGAGCGCCGCACGGCCCAGGGCACGCTGGAGATCGCGACGGCGGTGACCATGCCGGCGGCGCCGCACCCCCACTGGCGGCAGCGCGTCCTGCTCGCCCTGCGCGACGAGGCGGTGCTGGGGCGGGTCGTGCGCGCCCTGCTGGAACGAGGGCGCGACACCATGAGCCTGGCCCGGGTCGCCCCCGGCCACGTCCACCCCGAGACGTCGTTCCTGTTGCTGGTGCGCGATGCGCCTTTGTACGTCGTGTTGGAAGTCCTGGAGGAGGGCTTCGGCCACGTGTTCTACGAGGCCAGCCATGCCCAGCAGCCCGACAAGCTGCTGGGGCTGTTCCTGCCCTGGGGTTTCGAATTCCCCTTGGTGGCCGCGCTGGGCGCCCGCCTGGACCAGCCCTGCGTTCGTCAAGCCGCGGGTCGCCTGGCGGCCCTGGATCTGGAATCGATGGTCCCCGTGGATGCGGTGCTGGCTCCCGAGCTCGCCGCCACCACCCTGCCCTTGGCGCACCTGCCGGCCGGGGATGTGCGCATCCGCGTGCCGCTGCGGCTGGTGGCGCTCGACAAGGCCCAAACCGCCGAGCCGGCCGAGCTGTGGCGGGTCGGCCCGGACATGATGGAGCACCTGGCTGCCGATCTGACCTGCGCCGAGGATCGCCTGGCCGGAGCCATGGCCCAGGCGGTGCGCCTGGGCGACGACGACAAGCCCTCGGTCTTCATCTGGATCCCCACGCCCAACGACGAGGACGAGGATCGACTGGCCTTCACCGACATGCCGGGTTTCGCACGGGCGCGCCGCCGTCTGCCCAACCTGCTGCTGCCCGCCCGCCACGCCATCCTGCCCACTCTGGCCGACGAGACCCTGCGCTCGGTCTTCGAGTTGCGCCAGGGCGTGCTCACCGTGGTCGACGCGGCCCCTGACCACACCCTGGTCCGCTACCGCCTGCGGGTTGAGGACTTCCGCCCCCTGCGTACCACCCTGGTGGAATACAGCGTGCAAGCTCACGAGCCAGCGCTGGTGTGCCTGTGCGAGGCGGCCAGCTTCGCCTTCGAGCCGCTGGTCATCGACCAGCCCGCGCCCGCCGCCGAGGCGTCCGCCGGTCCGCCGGCGCAGACGTCCCCCCCACCCCAGGCGCCCCAGCGACCCCAGGAAGAGCAGGCAGAGGAACGGAGCCCGGGCGGTTTGGCCGCGCAGAATTGGACCGGGTCCACACCTGCCCAGGCCGCACCCGCGGACGTGGTTCATTGGCCCACGCGCCTGGAGCAGGCGACCCGTCACCTCATCGACATGCCGGCTGACGAGCGCCACCTGGCTGACTTCTTCCAGGCCAGCCTTGCCCTGGGCCGCCGGGTCGATGCGAGCATCGCCCTGTTGCGCCTGCTGCCCTCGTGCGAGCCCCCGCGCGCCCGCAACCTTCTCACCGCCTGCCTGGGCTTGGCCGGTCGGGAGGCCGAGCGCGAGGCCCTCGCGGCGCTGACCCGCTCCGAGCAACCGCTGGTCACCCTGGTGCAGGGGCTCGATCACGTGCTGGGCGCGACCCTGGCTTCCCTGGCTCCGCCCGACGAGCTGAACGCCGATCTTCGGCGCGGCATCGCCCGCCTTCCGTCGCGCGTGCTCGGACTCGCGGTCCCGCGTCTGACCTGGACGGCTGCCCTGGCCGCCAGTCGCCTGCTGACCTCCTGAGCCGGGCGGGGGCGGTGCCTCGC